>USCS01000111.1 GCA_900552875.1 uncultured Collinsella sp.
GCACTCCCACACCAGCTTGCCATCGTCCTCGACAATCTTGATCTCGCCATCGTAGCCGCACACCTGGCAGTAGTCGCTCTTGGTGTTGAGCTCGGCGTACATGATGTTGTCGTAGATGTACTGCATCACGCGAATGACAGCCTTGAGGTTGTCCTGCATGTTGGGAACCTCAACGTAGGAGATGGCGCCGCCCGGCGAAAGCTGCTGGAACATACCCTCGAACTTGAGCTTATCGAAAGCATCAATCTCCTCGGACACATGAACGTGATAGCTGTTAGTAATGTAGCCCTTGTCCGTAACGCCCGGGATAATGCCAAAACGGCGCTGCAGGCACTTGGCGAACTTGTAGGTCGTCGACTCCAACGGCGTGCCGTACAGCGAGAAGTCGATATCGCTTTCGGCCTTCCACTCGGCGCACTTGTCGTTCATGCGCTGCATGACGGCCATGGCAAACGGCGTGCCTTCCTTCTCGGTGTGGCTGTGGCCCGTCATGTACTTGACGCATTCATACAGGCCGGCATAGCCCAGGCTGATGGTGGAGTATCCGCCCACGAGCAGCTTGTCGATCGTCTCGCCCTTCTTCAGACGAGCGAGGGCGCCGTACTGCCACAGAATCGGTGCGGCGTCAGAAAGCGTACCCATCAGGCGCTCATGACGGCACAGCAGGGCACGGTGGCACAGCTCAAGGCGCTCATCGAAGATCTTCCAGAACTTGTCCATATCCTGGTGCGAGCTCAGTGCGACATCAGGCAGGTTGATGGTCACAACGCCCTGGTTAAAGCGACCATAGTACTTGGGCTTGTTCGGGTCGTAGTTCAGCGCGTTGGCAACATTGTTAAAGCCGTTGCCCGAACGGTCGGGCGTCAGGAAGCTGCGGCAACCCATGCAGGTGTAGCAGTCGCCGTTGCCGGCGGTCTCGCCCTTCGACAGCTTGAGCTCGCGCATCTTCTTCTCGGAGATGTAATCGGGCACCATGCGCTTGGCGGTGCACTTGGCAGCCAGCTGGGTCAGGTAGAAGTACGGGGAATCCTCGTGAACGTTATCGTCCTCGAGTACATAGATAAGCTTGGGGAATGCCGGGGTAATCCACACGCCGGCCTCGTTCTTAACGCCCTCGTAGCGCTGGCGAAGCGTCTCCTCCACGATCATGGCAAGGTCGTGCTTCTCCTGAGGCGTACGGGCCTCGTTAAGATACATAAAGACCGTCACGAACGGCGCCTGGCCATTGGTGGTCATAAGAGTCACGACCTGATACTGAATCGTCTGGACGCCGCGACGGATCTCGTCACGCAGGCGATCCTCAACGACCTCGCGAACCTTTTCGGGAGATGCGGAAACGCCGAGCTCCTCGAGCTCGCGGGCGACCTCGCCGCGAATCTTCTGACGGCTCACCTCAACAAAGGGGGCAAGATGGGTCAGCGAGATAGACTGGCCGCCGTACTGGGAGGAAGCAACCTGGGCGATAATCTGCGTCGCGATGTTGCAGGCAGTCGAGAAGCTGTGCGGCTTCTCGATCAGCGTGCCCGAGATAACAGTACCGTTCTGGAGCATATCCTCCAGGTTCACCAGGTCGCAGTTATGCATGTGCTGAGCAAAGTAGTCCGAATCATGGAAGTGAATCAGGCCCTCATTGTGAGCATCCACAATCTCCTGGGGCAGCAGCACGCGCTGGGTCAGGTCCTTGGAGATCTCGCCGGCCATATAGTCGCGCTGAACGGAGTTGACGGTCGGGTTCTTGTTGGAGTTCTCCTGCTTGACCTCTTCGTTGTTGCACTCGATCAGCGACAGAATCTTGTCGTCGGTCGTGTTCTTCTGGCGCTTCAGGCTCTGAACATAGCGATAGATGATGTAATGGCGAGCGACCTCGTAGCAGTCGAGACGCATGATCTCGTCCTCGACCAGATCCTGGATCTCCTCGACCGACACGGTGTGACCCGCGTTCTCGCATGCCTCGGCGACGTTTTGTGCCGCGTAAACCACCTGGCGGTCGGTTAGACGAGAGCTCTCCTCGACCTCCAAGTTGGCGGCGCGAATCGCATTGACGATCTTATCGATGTCAAAGACAACCTCGGTGCCGCTGCGCTTGATGATCTTCATCCTCTTGCCTCTTTCGCGTCGTAGCCTCATTGCGCTTCAGAGCCAAACGATGCCCGGCAGGGCTTGCCCCTGTCTTGCGGCGCCGTCGCGCAATCTGTGTTCTCGATAAACCATAGGTCCTCATGCGGACATTCCTCGCGGCCGATCAAGCGGCTCAAAGGCGTGTCCAAATGGGGTGAATAAGGTCCTCGTTCTCTGTCCGCCATCTATCATACGACAAAGACGCATCTATATCCTGTATTCTTTTTTTAGGTCAAACACAACATATAGTGTTTCAGCAGGTCAAAGCAATTGGTCATTTTGCAGACGCATTATAAATGAGGGGTTCTTGGCGAGTCGGTAAAACGTTACCAACACGGCTACCTGCATGGCAGTTATAAAACCCCCTTAGTCAAGCCGCTGACAAATCCTACCAAAACCAAGCCGCTCACGCCAAAATAATCCAAAAGATTGCGCTTGACCAACATGTTGCGGTCACGCTCGGTCAGGACGTATGCAATCAGCCAGTGCCCCTACGGGATGCGAAGATCGTCGCACGCGGATCTTGAGTTCAATATCTGGTGCCACATTTGACGACATAAAACAAAACAGCCCAGAGACATAGTCTCTGAGCTGCGAACATTTGGTGGGCGTTAGAAGATTTGAACTTCTGACCTCTTCCGTGTCAGGGAAGCGCTCTCCCCCTGAGCTAAACGCCCGATCAAGGGTGCGCAAGCGCGTAAGGGATAATATAACGGAGCCTGAACTCGGTGGCAAGAACATTTTTAAAAATCGCTTACATTGTGGAATTCGGGGGTCTTGTCATATCCATTTCAAAAGAGCCTGCTGTCGCGATTTGGCTGTCGCATAATGCAAGGCCGTTGCGGTGTCGAGCTATGGAAAGACACCTACGGAATTGTCCTACCGATAAGCGGACAAGCCTTCGGCTGGTGCCTTTGCCGTGGTAAGGTAAGCCGAATTGTTTCCAGGCTGTTTCGGGGGAGCGGAATGAGCAAAGAGTGTGTCGAGCAGGTCGAAGGCGCAGGGGCTTCGGTGCCGATGACCGATATATCGAACATTGATGTGCCCGAGGGCACCGACGAGCTCAGCCGCAACACCCGTCGCGCATGGCGCGACCGCCTGAACAGCGCTTCGACGCGCAAGATGATCACGGGCGTCTTGGCTACGCTGGTGGGCGGTTCGTTTTGGGGCTTCTCGGGCACCAGCGCGAGTTTTCTGTTCGATACCTACCACGTCGACACCTTGTGGCTTATGAGCGTGCGTCAGATTCTCGCCGGTCTACTCTTTATGGCCGTGGTTGTTACGCGCGACCGCGAGCGCCTGATTAAGCTCTGGACCACACCCGCCGATCGCAAGCAGCTGCTGCTCTTTACCGCCTTTGGTCTGTTGTTCAACCAGTTTTGCTATCTTTCGGCCGTGCGCCTGACGAACGCCGGAACCGCGACGGTGCTCCAGTGCCTGCAGCTCGTTATCATCATGGGCTACGCCTGCGTGACCGATCGCCGCATGCCGCGCACTCGCGAAGTCATCGGCATTGGCCTGGCTCTGGGTGGCACGTTTTTAATCGCCACCGGCGGCGACCCTACCAGCCTGAATATCTCGCCGCTTGGCCTGGCAGCAGGTCTTATGTGTGCGGTCAGCGCCGCGTGTATGGCGGTGATTCCCGCCAAGATCCTGCCCGAATACGGCAGCCCCATCGTCACGGGTTCGGCAATGCTCACGGCGGGCGTGGTCTCATGTGCCTTCGTGCAGCCCTGGGCGCATATGCCGGCGCTCGACGCTGCCGGCATCGAGGCGCTCGCGGTGTTCGTGGTTATCGGCTCGTTTTTTGCTTACATGCTTTATATGCAGGGCGTTAAGGACATCGGCTCGGTGCGCGCGAGCCTCATCGGAACTGTGGAGCCGGTTTCGGCGACCATCACCAGCGCCGTTATGCTGGGGACGGTGTTTTTGCCGACCGACCTTATCGGCTTTGTCATGATCATCGTGATGATGTTCCTCACGGTGTAGCTGGCGCCGCTGCCAAGACGGAAAAGGTGTTGTGCCGCATTTTCGCCAATTGATGTCCGTGTCTGGAGTTTAGCTGTCGATGCTCAAAATGCCATAAACTAGTAACGTTATGGACTTTTTCATTGCGACTCAATTGCGAGGATTTCTTTATGGCTGGTAATCACTTTAAGGGCAGCGATAGCGGCCGTCCTGCAGTTCCGCCGCGTCCGAACGGGGCTGGTAAGGCCGGCACGCCGGGGGGCGCTGGACAGGGCGGTTCCGGTAAGCGCGTGTCCCCGGGCGAGACAGCGATGTTTACCGCTCTGTACGAGCAGTCTCAAAAGGCAAAAAAGACCGGCCGTGCAAGAGGGAATGTCTTTGCGGGTGGTGCAACCTCCACGTCGCAGCCGAGCGGGGCTCCTTCGGTACCCGCGAACAACGCAGGTGCTGCCAACGCCGCGAATGCCGCCGGCAACGTTAATGCCGGCAAGGCCGCCAACAATACTCCCTCTGCCGGTGGCGCGGGGCTTACGGGTAACCTTGGCACGATTTACACCGGCGCCTCCGAGACTGGCACGTTCGCCCGCCTGGATGATAGCGGTGCCGAGTTTGCGGGCTCGGGTTCCAAGGAAGATTATTACGATTTTGGCTTGAACTACGGTGGCGACGCTTCGCCGAGTTCGACCTCTGACGGTCTGGTCCGTCATCGCCATCGCAAGGGCGAGCGCAAAAAGCGTCACACCGGCGCCATTATTGCCGTTGTAGTCGCGGTGCTTCTCGTTGCGCTTGGCGCAAGCGGCTTTATGCTGCTTAACTCGGCAAAGACCGTAAAGAGCGAAGCGAAGGAGGCTGTCGAGATCGTCGGTGGCCTTAAGGACAAGGTCACGTCGGGCGATTTTTCGACGCTGCCTGACGACGCGAAGAAGATCGATGAGCTCTGCGACAGCATGAAGGCGGAGACCTCGAGCCCGCTGTGGACGGCGGCATCGTTTATCCCGGTGTATGGCAGTGACATCAACGCAGCCCGCACCATGATCGACGCCCTGTCCGATGTCTCGAGCAACGCGCTGGTTCCCATGGCCGACAACCTTTCGCAGGCCACGCCCGGCAAGCTGTTCCAGGACGGCATGATTAACGTGTCCGCGCTGCAGGCGGTCGCCGATTCGCTTTCCAGCAGCTCGAAGGTGTTCAAGAGCGCCAACGAGAAGGTCCAGGGCATTGGCGATACTCATATTTCCCAGGTGACCGAGCTGGTCGATAAGGCCAAGGACGGCTTTGCCACCCTCAACGGTGCGGTTGACGCGGCGGAGAAGGTCGCCCCCGTCCTTCCCCAGATGCTCGGCGCCAACGGCCAGACGCGCAACTACCTTATGTACGCCATGAACAACGTCGAGATTCGTGCTTGCG
>USCS01000112.1 GCA_900552875.1 uncultured Collinsella sp.
GGCGCCGTTAGGAGCGCCGGTCAATACGGGGCCCGCTCCATTTGTCAATTCCTTCAAGCGAATGTGTCGGGAATGTTTCAATGCATGAATATGCAAGCCATTTATGTGTTCATGCATCTTTTGGTGCTAAAGTTTCAACCCACCTCATAACGACTGCTGAGAAATGCGCATCGGTGCATAAATCGCAGACAAGGAGTCTGATATGTCTTTGAAGGTTGGAATCGTCGGCGCGGCTGGATATGCCGGAGCCGAGCTCATTCGCCTCGTGCTCGGCCATCCCGAGTTTGAACTTGTTGCCATTACGTCCAACGCCGATGCCGGCCAGCCGCTGTCCGCGGTGTATCCGAGCTTTGCTGGCGTGAGCGATCTGGTTTTCACCACGCATGACGCCCCCGAGCTCAAGAGCTGCGATGCGGTTTTTCTTGCCGTGCCGCACACGGCTGCCATGGCACAGGTGCCCGCGCTGCTTGCATCGGGCGTCTCCTGCTTTGATCTTTCGGCCGACTACCGCCTGAACGACGCGTCCGTCTTTGAGACGTGGTATGCCGCCGAGCATACGAGCCCCGAGCTGCTCAAGACCCGTGCCTTTGGCCTGCCCGAGCTATTCTGCCGGGACTTGGAGACCGTCGCATCCGACCATGCCGACGGCAAACCCGTGCTGGTCGCCTGCGCCGGTTGCTATCCCACCGCAACGAGCCTTGCCGCCGCGCCCGCCGTGCGCGCTGGCTGGGTTGCCCAGAGCGGCCCCGTGATCGTTGATGCCATCAGCGGTGTGACGGGTGCCGGCAAGTCCTGCAACGCTCGTACGCATTTTTGCAGCGCTGACGAGAACTTGGAGGCCTACGGCGTGGGCAAGCATCGCCACACGCCCGAGATTGAGCAAATCCTTGGCCTGACCGATCGCGTCGTCTTCACCCCGCATCTGGCACCGCTCAAGCGCGGCCTGCTCTCCACGGTGACGCTGCCGCTCACGCCGCAGGCCATCGACTCCCTGGCTCTTGAGGATGTCGTCGACTATTACAAGCAGTTTTACGCTGGACGCACCTTTGTGCGCGTGCTCGATGCCGGCCAGCAGCCCAAGACGGCTTCGGTCGTCGGCACCAACGCCGCCCAGATTGGCCTTGCGTTCAACAAGCGCGCGGGCGTGCTGGTGGCGACGGGCGCCATCGACAATCTGTGCAAGGGCGCTGCGGGCCAAGCGGTCCAGTGCGCCAATATCGTCTTTGGCTTTGACGAGCGACGAGGCTTGCCCACAGTGGCGTGCCCGGTGTAGCACATTCGATTGTTAACGATTTGGTAGTCGGACATCGAGTGGGGCGCCACTCTTAAGCTGGTCTCATGATCACGACTGGCATGGCGCACCAACCGATGTCCGTTTTTTGTTTGACATAAGGAGTCATAAAGACGATGAATACCGAGCTGTTTGATATCAAGATTCGCGCCGTCGAGGGTGGCGTTACGGCTGCGGCTGGTTTTAAGGCTGCAGGCATCCACGCTGGGTTCCGCAAGAACCCCGAGCGTCTGGATTATGCGCTCGTCGTGCCCGATAAACCCTGTCCCGGCGCTGGAGTGTTTACCACCAATCGCTTTTGCGCGGCGCCCGTGCAGGTGAGCCGCGCCAACCTGGGCGGTGCCGACAAGGGCTACGGTATCATCGCCGGCGTTTCGGTCAACTCTGGCAATGCCAACGCCGCCACGGGCGAGACCGGCCTTGCATGCGCGCGCGAGACGTGCAGCATCGCATCGCAGGTCATCGGCTGCGAGCCCCAGCAGATCCTGGTTGCCTCCACGGGTGTGATTGGCCAGATTCTGCCGATTGACACGTTTGAGACCGCCGTTCCGTCCGCATACGAGGCACTCTCTGCCCATGGCGGTGCCGATGCAGCCCGTGCCATTATGACGACCGACACGCACTCCAAGGAGTACGCCGTGTCCTACGTCAGTGAGGCTGCGGGTCATGCGGGCAATGTCTATACGGTAGGCGGAATGTGCAAGGGCTCGGGCATGATCATGCCCAACATGGCCACCATGATCGCAGTTATCACCACCGATGCCCCCGTCGAGCCTGTGGCACTTCATGCCCTGCTGCTCTCGACCGTCAAGCAGACCTTTAACAAGGTAACGGTCGACTCCGATACCTCGACCAACGATACCTGCATTATGCTTGCTTCTGGCGCTGCTGCCGCGGATGCCGAGGCCATCGTCGAGGGCACTGATGCCTTTGACGAGCTGGCCTTTGCCGTGCACGAGGTGTGCGAGAGCCTGGCGCGCAATATCGCCGCAGATGGCGAGGGCGCATCCAAGCTCGTGACGGTTAATGTTATCGGCGCCGCTAACGACGAGGAGGCCGATATCGCCGCCCGTGCCGTTGCCAACTCGCCGCTCGTTAAGACCTGCATCGCCGGCCACGACTGCAACTGGGGCCGTGTTGCTATGGCGCTTGGCAAGTGCGGCGTGAAGTTTAATCAGGAAGACGTTTCCATCGACATGATGGGCATGCCTGTCTGTCGCGACGGTCTGACTGTTCCCTTTGATGAGGACGAGGCTCTACGACGTTTCGAGGCGCCCGAGATCGTGATCTCGGCCGACCTGGGCGCAGGCGACGCGGCAACGACCGTGTGGACCTGCGACCTCACGCATGAGTACATCTCCATCAACGGCGACTACCGTTCCTAGATTCCGGGCACGCTGCGCATCTTGCCGCGATTGCGGACAGCGGAGCACGGCGCGATAACGATACGAAAGACGAGGCAGATTATGAAATTCGCACGCGATTGTCGTTCGAGCGAATCCAACGAAGCAACCGCGCAGCTGCTGTTCGAAGCGCTGCCGTGGATTAAGAACCTGACCGGCAAGACGGTTGTTATCAAATATGGCGGAGCCGCCATGGTTGATGAGCAGTTGCGCCGCGACGTGATGAGCGACATCGTTTTGCTCAAGATCATCGGTATGCGCCCCGTCATCGTGCACGGCGGCGGCAAGGCTATCAACGAGGCGCTGAGCCATTACGATATCCCCGTCGAGTTTAAGAACGGCCAGCGCGTGACCACGCCGGCGACTATGGATATCGTGCGCGAGGTGCTGGGCGGCAAGGTTAACCAGGAGCTGGTTGCTGCCATCAACCACCACGGTAACCTGGCCGTGGGCGTGTCCGGCAGCGACGCCGGTACGCTCATTGCCGAGCCGCTCGATCCCGAGCTCGGTCGCGTGGGCAAAGTGACGCACGTCAACACCGACTATATCGAGCGCTTACTCGATAGCGAGTACATCCCCGTCATAGCTACCGTCGCGGCGGGGGAGGACAGCGGCTTTTTCAACATCAACGCCGATACCGCCGCCGGTGCCGTTGCCGCGGCGCTCCACGCGCATAAGGCGATCTTTTTGACCGATGTCGATGGCCTGTACAAGGACTTTAGCGACAAGGACTCGCTTATCTCCAACCTAACGCTCGACGAGGTTAACGAAATGCTCTACGGCGGCGAGGTCGATAAGGGCATGATTCCCAAGCTGCGTGCGGCCGTCGATGCGCTTACCGGCGGCGTATTTCGTGCCCACATCATTAACGGTACTACGCCGCATTCGCTGCTCCTGGAGCTGCTGACCGATGCCGGCGTCGGCACCGTGATCCATTCCACCGAGACGGCTTACGAGTTCGATACGCATCCGCATCCGCTTTCGACGTTTGCTGCGCGTCTGACCGAGAACCTTGACGAGGTCGAGAAGCTTCAGACGGTCTAACTGACCCGCAGCCGCCCCATTCCTGCACCCATAGGCCTGCGCCGTCCGGCGCTCAACGAAAGGCATCCCATGTCACTTGCAGCTCAGCAATCGCTTGAATCCCATTACGTTATGCATACCTTTGGCCGCTCTCCGGTCGAGTTTGTCGAGGGCCACGGCATGAAACTCACCGGCGACGATGGCCGTGAGTACCTCGACTTTCTTGCCGGCATCGGCGTGTGCAGCCTGGGTCATGGCGACCCGGCTGTGCTCTCGGCGCTCGAGGCACAGACCAAAAAGCTCATGCACGTCTCCAATTACTTCTACATTGAGCAGCGCGGACAGGTCGCGGCGCTGCTGTCCAAGCTTGCTAACGACGACGTAGATGGTGCGCGCGTGCTTGCCGATGCCATTGCCGCCGGCGATGAGACCACGGCAGCTGCTCTTGGTGCCCCGGCTGCGGATGAGCAGGTTTGGGAGACCTTCTTTGCCAACTCCGGCGCCGAGGCCAACGAGGGCTCGATGAAGCTCGCGCGCCTGTACGCCAAGCGTGCCGGCAATGGCGGCAACACCATCGTGTGCATGCGCGGCGGCTTCCACGGCCGTACGCTCGAGACCATTGCCGCCACCATGCAGGATTGGCTGCAGGACAGCTTCCGCCCGCTGCCGGGTGGCTTTGTGGCCTGCACGCCCAACGATGTCGATGAACTGCGTGCGATCTTTAAGCAGCTGGGCAGTGAAATTTGCGCCGTGATGCTCGAGCCGATCCAAGGTGAGAGTGGCGTGCACCCTATGACCGAGGAGTTTATGGCGGCAGCGCGCGACCTGGCACACGAAGTGGGCGCCGTGCTTATCGCCGACGAGGTCCAGTGCGGCATCTTCCGCTCCGGCAAGCCATTTGCGTTCCAAACCTATGACGTGGAGCCCGACATCATGAGCCTTGCCAAGGGCATTGCCGACGGCGTGCCCATGGGTGCCGTCGTGGCAAAGAAGGAGATTGCCGACGTGTTTAAGCCGGGCGACCATGGCTCGACCTTTGGCGGTAGCTGCTTGCCCATCGCGGCGTGTGCCGCGACGCTCTCCGCGCTTGTGCGTGGCGATTATGCCGAGCATGCTGCCAAGGTGGGTGCCTATATGGAGGCAAAGCTCGCCAAGCTCCCGCACGTGGTTGAGGTTCGTGGCCGCGGCCTGATGCTCGGATGCGACTTGGATGACGCTGCGGGCGATGCGCATGATATTGTTGCCCGCGCGCTGGCCGCCGGTGTCGTGATTAACGCTACGGGTGCCCATACGCTGCGTTTCTTGCCGCCGCTCGTCTGCGAGGAAGCCGACGTGGACAGCCTGATCGAGATCCTGTCGGGTGTCTTGGGCTAACGCGGTGCGATAATTCAATTTGGACCGGGTTCCGGACTGCGGAAGTGCCCTACGCGGCATGATTCAGCGGTCTGGAGCCCGTTTTGCCTTAGATTTGCTAAGGCAGGGAGACCTGCTGGTCAAAAAACATCAAATATGAGTACTGTTACCGATTTGGTAGCAGCAATTTTGGACTAATAAGGCCAGATAGCAAGTCGAAATGGCGATGAAAGCACGATTTTGATTCAACTGTTAGCCCTTATAATGGACATATGTTGCGTAACTTAAGCAAATACTGTCTATTTATATGTTGTAAACAAAGTAGCAGTACTCATTTTTGCCATTTTTTGACCACGGCCTTTGTGACAGACGTGCTGGCGGGTT
>USCS01000113.1 GCA_900552875.1 uncultured Collinsella sp.
TCCATCTGGACGTCGCGCGCGGCGGTGGCGAACTTCTCCTTCTCGTAGTCCTGGCGCACGTAGCTCTTGACCACGCGCATGCCGGTGACGTTTTCCTCAACGGATTCGTTGAGCGCGTCGTACTTGCGGAACACGCGGGCAAAGATCGGGCGCACCTTATAGATGATAAAGAACAGGCCAAAGCCCAGCAGCGGAATGATGACCAGGTAGACCATGGCGACGCTGCCGCCCATGGCGTATGCCATGGTAAAGGCAAAGACCAGCACCAGCGGCGAGCGCACGGCGATGCGGATGAGCATCATAAAGGCCTGCTGCACGTTGTTGATGTCGGTGGTGAGGCGGGTGACGAGCGAGGAGCTCGAGAACTCGTCGATGTTGGCGAAGCTGAACGTCTGGATCTTGTAGAACAGGTCGTGACGCAGGTTCTTGGCAAAGCCGCAGCTGGCATGGCTGCAGGTGATGCCCGCGGCGGCGCCAAAGGCGAGTGACGTCAGCGCGATGAGTACGAGAAGGCCGGCGGTGGGCAGCATCTCGGTAACGGCGGTGCCGTCCTTGATGGCGTCGATCATGTCGGCGGTGATAAACGGGATCATCATCTGGCAGATTACCTCGCCAAGCACCAGCAGCGGCGTGGCGATCGTGACCTTCATGTAATCGCGGATGCTGCCCATAAGGGTTTTAATCATCCAGTTCCTCCCAGGTTACGCGGATTTTCTCGAGCATCTCGGCGAGCTGTTCACGCTCGTCGTGGGTGAGGGCACTAAAGGCCTGCTCTCTAAAGCGAATGCGGGCTGCCTGCTCAACGCGGGCCTTTTCCCATCCCGCATCGGTCAGGCGGATGGTGAGCTGCCGACGGTCTTTGGGATTGCGACTGCGCTCGATAAGACCGCCCAGTTCGAGCTTGGACAGAATCTCGGAAAGGGACCCCGGCTTGAGGTCGAAGTGCATGCCGAGCTCCTGTTGGGACAGCTCGCCGGTCGGCTGCTTGGCGAGTAGGCAGACGATGGGCGCCTTGCCGGACACGCCGCCGCCGTGAAAGTGCATGTAGTGGCCGCAAAAGCCTAGGCCGCTCAGGATGCGCTTGGCGAGCTTGTCTTCGCCGTTAACTGCTTCGGGCACGTCTGCCGGCTGCGACGGGTCGCCGCCGGGCTCGTGCGGACGAAGGTTAAGGGGTTCATCGCACATGAATTCGTATCGCTCCTTTCTTTAGTTAGGTAGTGGGATTGTTTTGTGCCTAACTAATCTAGGAGTGCTAAACAAGAATGTCAAGGTACCAAACTTATATAGTTACGGCGTTTTACCAAACGCCGTAACCGGCCGACGCTGCAAACGTTCCTAAGCGGCAATCTGGCGTTCAATCGTCGGGCATGGCCACAAGGCCTATGCCCTCCTCTTTCACGCCACCTTGCTCGCTTAGGAACGTTTTCGCTGTCCGTCCTCTACCTGCGGCGTTGCCCTGGTTGTTGCTGGGGCAAGTGATCCGTGGGGGACGGAGGAAAAGGGATCATTTTCCGAAACCTTTCCGCAACAATGCGCTCTTCGCGGCCCTGGCGCCTGCTCGCAACGTTCCCTGCGCTACACTTAGTCGCATTGTGGCGCTGCCGCGCCGTGCCCGAACCAAGGGGGACTCTCATGAAGAACACTCAGCTGCTGCTGATCAACGATATGTGCGGCTACGGCAAAGTCGCGCTTTCCGCCATGCTGCCAGTGCTGTCGCATATGGGCTACCGCATCCACAACCTGCCGACGGCGCTTGTGTCCGATACGCTCAACTATCCCAAGTTCTACATCCATGACACCACGGAGTACGTGCGTCAGAGTCTTGCCATCTGGGAAGAGCTCGGCTTTGAGTTCGATGCCATCTCGACCGGCTTTATTGTGACCGAGGAAGAGACGCGCATCATCTCGGACTTTTGCCACCGCCGTGCGCAGAAGGGCACCAAGGTGTTCGTCGACCCCATCATGGGCGACAACGGCAAGCTCTATGCGGGCGTGCCCGAGTCCACGATCGGTCTCATGAGGCACCTGCTCGAGTGCGCCGACTACGCGGTACCCAACTATACTGAGGCGTGCCTGCTTGCCGATAGGCCTATCGCCGAGCAAATTACGCCCGATGAGGCCCGTGACCTTGTGGACGCCGTGCGCGAGCTGGGTGCCAAATCTGTGGTCATTACGAGCGCCGTAGTCAATGGCACGAACGCGGTTATCGGTTACGACCATGTGGCGGGGGAGTACTTTACGATTCCCTTTGAGCTCATTCCGGTCTATTTCCCGGGCACGGGCGACACGTTCTCGGCGGTGCTCGTCGGCCGCGTTATGGCAGGTTGGAGCCTGCAGCGCGCGACGTCCGATGCTATGCGCGTGGTGGCTGAGCTTATCGAGCGCAATGCCGATCAAGAGGACAAGTCGGCCGGCCTGCCCATCGAGGCCTGCCTGGATGTGATCGACCATGAGTAACGCTGGCGAGGGCGGCATCAAGCCTGCGGGCGAGAACAAGCCGCTCGGCGCGCCGCGTGGCAAGCGTCCGCGTATCCGCGTGAGCTGCGTGGACCAGCTGGGTGCGTGCCGCTGCCACCATGGTCACAAGCCGGGCGATGTCTTCGACTTCGATCGCGATCGCGGCAAGATGTGCGCCATGGCCTGCCACGTGGGCTTTCCCTATATCGATATCCTGCGCTATGGCGGAACCGTGCCCGGCAACGAGCCAGGTACGGCAAAGTTCTGCTGCCCCGAGGTCGATACGCTGAACATTTGGCTCGCCGAGATCGTTGACGAGTAGTCGAGCGCAATGTGACAAAGGGACAGCCCCTTTGACACATTCGCCGGTGGTGCCCCTTCTTTTGCTTATAATCTCAAATCTCTGCATTTCATCCGATTTTAGGTTCTAAAAATTCTGCGTTTCATCGATAATCAAGCATATAAAACTTTGCATTACATTCGATGACACTGAGGGGAGAGCCTATGCTGCGCAGGAAAATAGCGGCAGAGCTGGAGCGTTGGCTGAAGCCTTCCGAGCAAAAGGCCTTGTTCATTACGGGTTCTCGCCAGATTGGCAAAAGCTATTCGATTCGCGCATTTGGCAAAGCCAACCATGCAACCTACATCGAGCTTAACCTCATGGAAAATCGCCAGGCAAAAGATGCTCTTCTCGAGGCGCGGGATGCCGATGATTTCATCAGCAGGGTGACGCTTCTTTCGGGAAAGTCGATTGCACCAGGCAAAACGCTCGTGTTTATCGATGAGGTCCAGGAGGCCCCCGACATCATGACGATGGCAAAGTTCCTTGTTGAGGACGGGAGGTGCCGCTGGGCGTTTTCGGGGTCAATGCTCGGGACTCAGTTCAAGGGCGTCAGGTCCTATCCCGTGGGGTATGTTCACGAGCTTAGGATGTTCCCGCTCGATTTTGAGGAGTTTTGCTGGGCAATCGGGGTGAGCGAGGGGGCTCGCCAAACGATACGTGACGCGTGTATCAGCGAGAGGCCCGTTCCTGATTACATTCATGACGCGATGATGGCAAACTTCAGGACCTATACCGTTGTCGGCGGAATGCCGGAGGTCGTGCAGCGTTTCCTTGACACGCGGGGCGACCTTGCCTCTGTTCGTCAGCTGCAGTCAGAGCTCAACGAACAGTACCGGCGGGATATCTCCAAGTATGCAAGCGGGCGAGCCCTTCAGGTGCAGAGCATCTACGATCAGCTCCCTATTATGCTCGAGGGCGAAAACAAGCGCTTCGTGCTCAATTCCATTGACCCTAAGGCGCACTACGAGAAGTATCAGCGAGATTTTGTATGGCTTGTCGATGCCGGCGTTGCTCTCAAAGCCGATATCGTAACCGAGCCAAAATCGCCCCTGCTCAAGACGGCACGGCCATCGCAGTTCAAGCTATATCAATCGGATACGGGCATGTTGATGGCGCGCTACCCCGTTGGAGTCGCCCAAGCGGCGTATCTTGATAGCAAGGAGCCCAATCTGGGCGGCATTTACGAAAACGTGGTGGCCCAGCAGCTGACTGCCCAAAATCGCCAGCTTTACTACTATCAGACAAAAAAGCGCGGTGAAGTGGACTTTGTGGTCGATGGACCGGATGGGACGGCTGTTCCGATCGAGGTTAAATCGGGCTCCTATTACCACGCGCACGCTGCGCTCGGTCATGTGCTTGATACGGCTGAATATGGCGTAAGGCTCGGGATTGTTTTCTCGAGAGGCAACGTTGAGCGCAACGGAGCGGTTCTCTATTTGCCGCTATATGCGACCTGGGCCCTTTCGGATGTTCTGGGCGACTCCTGCGCCGAGGGGATAAAGCTGGAGGTCAAGCCGGTCTAGGGCTAGTCCCGGATGCGACAAAGGGACAGTCCCTTTGTCGCATTCATGAGCGTGGATTTTCTCCCGTTTAGGGCGCGGTTCGTGCGCCCACGAACCTACAGCTGCTCGAGCATGGCGGTGCAGCCGGCGATCACGTCGCGGTAGGTGGCATCGAAATTGCCGGTGTACCAGGGATCGGCCACGTCGCCGGGGCGATCAGTCCAATCGAGCAAGCGCGTAATCTTGCCGTCGGGGTCGTCGCCAAAGATGCGACGCAGGCCACGCGCGTTCTCAGCATCCATATAGACAATATGGTCCCAGTCGCCATACTCCGCGCGACGCACCTGACGTGCGCGATGTGCGACGACGGGAATCCCGACCTCGCGTAGCTTGGCAACGGTACCGTGATGTGGCGGGTTGCCAATCTCCTCGGTCGAGGTCGCAGCGGAATCAATGACAAACTCGCCCGCGCGCCCGGCGCGCCGCACCAGCTCGGTAAACACCGACTCGGCCATCGTCGAGCGACAGATATTGCCGTGACAGATAAACAGTACGCGTTGCATAGAACGATACCTTTCATATAGAAGGCCGCTAAAGAGTCGAAGCCGGGCGCATGCCAAGTTTTATTTCTTGGCCAGTTTGAAGTAGCGCTCAAATATCAATTCGAAAACGTAATAGAACATCAATCGACTGTCGGGGTCCATGCTGCCCAGGCGGATTTCTTTTTGCACGGTGTAGATAGGGCAGTCGGCTAGTTTCGAGAGAGAATTTCGAGAAAAGCCGGTGAGCGTGACGACCTTGCATCCGCGCGTTTTGGCTATCGATGTGGCTTCAATAGACACCTGCGTCTCGCCGCTTACGGAAACGCTGAAGACCAGGTCGTTTTTGCCGAGGAGTTCTGCGTAATGCCTCATGACGTGGCGTTCGCTGAGCGTATCGGTGTTCTTGCCCATAATTTTGAGCTTTTCAGCCATTTCGAGGCACGGGTACTTCGAAAAGCCCGAGCAGAAGAACACGATATGCGAGGCGTCCTGGATAAGACTCACAACCGAATCGATGACCCGGTCGTTAAGCAGATCTTTGGTCTGTACGAGCTGGGTATCAAGAGGAAGTGCCTCGATAGTGAATCGATTG
>USCS01000114.1 GCA_900552875.1 uncultured Collinsella sp.
GGCGCATGATGGTACGGCCCGTGGTGGACTTACCGCAACCGGACTCGCCGACCAGACCAAAGGTCTCGCCAGGATAGATCTCGAACGAAATGTCGTTCACAGCAGAGACGACACGCTTGGAGAAGCGCTTGGCGAACATGCCGGACTCAGCGGGAAACTCCTTAGAGAGGTGCTCGACCTTCAGCAGCGGAGTACGCTCGTTGGTATCTGCCATTACGCCTCGCCTCCCTTCTTGGAATCCTTGCGCGTACGGGACGTCTCAGGAGCGTTCTTGAGGAACTCGGGGTCACCGGAGTAGTGGCACGCAGAGTAGTGACCAGACTCGGTGACAACGCGCTCGGGGCGCTGCTTGCGGCACTTATCGGTCGCATAGGGGCAACGAGGCGAGAACACGCAGCCCTCAGGCAGGTTCATGAGCGAAGGCGGGTTGCCGTGAATCGGCGTCAGCGGCTTCTTCTCTTCGATTGCCTGCTCCGGGATGGAGCGGATAAGACCCCAGGTGTAGGGGTGGCGGCTCTCGTAGAAGATTTCCTCAGCAGTACCGAACTCAACGGGGCGGCCGGCGTACATAACCATGATCTTATCGGCCATATCGGCGACAACACCCAGGTCATGGGTAATCATGATGATGGCGTTGCCGTTCTTCTCCTGCATCTCCTGCATGAGCTCGATAATCTGAGCCTGGATGGTAACGTCCAAGGCAGTCGTGGGCTCGTCGGCAATCAGAATATCGGGGTCGCAGGCAAGAGCCATAGCGATCATGACGCGCTGACGCATACCGCCAGAGAACTGGTGCGGATACTCATTGACGCGCTTTTCGGGCTCGGGAATGCCAACGAGGTCCAAAAGCTCGGTGGCGCGCTTGAGCGCCTCCTGCTTGGAGTAGCCACGGTGCAGACGAAGACCCTCGCCTACCTGCTTGCCGATCTTATAGACCGGGTTCAAGGAGGTCATAGGATCCTGGAAGATCATCGCGATATCGTTACCGCGAATGTGCTGCATCTCTTCCTCGGTCATCTCGAGGATAGAACGACCGCGATAGCGAACGTCGCCGCCCTCAATCTTTCCCGGAGGCATCGAGATGAGGCCCATGATGGTCATGGCGGTCACGGACTTACCGGAGCCGGACTCACCGACGACGCCCAGGGTCTCGCCGCGATCGAGCGTGTAGGAGACACCGTCGACAGCGCGAACGACGCCATCCTCGGTGTGGAAATACATCTTTAGGTCATCGACCTCGAGCAGATGCTGGCCCTCGGGAACCGGCTGGTCCTTCAGGTCCACATAGTTCTTGTTCTTCTTCATCCTTATGCGTCCTTCATCTTGACGTCGAGGGCGTCGCGCAAACCGTCACCCAGCAGGGTGAAGGCGAGCACCGTCGAGAGAATTGCCAGACCGGGCATGATCATCATCCAGGGAGCAGTCAGCAGATACTGCTGACCGTCCTGAATCATGGAGCCCCACGAAGGCGTAGGCGGAATAACGCCCATGCCGAGGAAGGACAGAGCAGACTCGGTCAGGATGGCGCCACCAATGTTCATGGTCGCGTAGACCACGATGGAGGCGACGGAGTTCGGGAAGATGTGACGCACGACGATACGAGCATCAGATGCACCCATCGCGCGCGCAGCATCAACATAGTCGTTTTCCTTGACGGTCAAGATTGCAGAGCGGAAGACGCGCGCAATCGAAGGCCAGCCGAGAATACCGATGGCGATAAAGACGTTCTGAAGACCACGGCCGATAACGGCGATCATGGCGACGACGAACAGCACGTACGGGAACGCCAGGAAGATATCCGCACAGCGCATGATAATCGTATCCC
This sequence comes from uncultured Collinsella sp., assembly GCA_900552875.1. Lineage (GTDB taxonomy): Bacteria > Actinomycetota > Coriobacteriia > Coriobacteriales > Coriobacteriaceae > Collinsella. The sequence goes on from USCS01000114.1 coordinate 1,826, forward strand.
AGATGCCACCGTAGAAACCGGCCAGGGCGCCCATGACCAGACCGATCAACGTGGAGATGGCAGTGGCCATAATGCCGACGGACAGCGAAACGCGTGCACCGTAGATAACGCGGACGAGAATGTCACGACCGAGGGCATCGGTGCCAAACGGGTGCTCGGCACACGGAGCCAGCAGCGATGTCTCGGCCATGGTAGTCGAGTCGGAAGCCGTCGGCGAACCGAGCCAGGGCTTAGCCCACAGATCGGCGGTCAGGGCAACCAAAACGACGATGATAATCCAGCAGACACCGATAACGGCGAGCTTGTTCTTGCGAAGACGCTTAAAAGCGTCGCCCCACAGCGTGCGGGACTTGGCGGGAGCAGATGCGGCCTTGGTGGCGGTAGCCTGCTCCTGAGACTGAGAATCAGTTTCCTGCATGAGACGTACCTCCCTTAGGCCTTATCCGACGGACCGCCAAGGCGGATGCGCGGGTCGAGGAATGCATAGCTAATGTCGACGAGCAGGTTGATCACCATGACGACGACAACGATGAGCGTAACGCCGCCCATAACGATGGGCCAGTCACGCATGCTAATGGCGCGATAGACCTCATAGCCGATACCGGGCCAGTTAAAGACCGTCTCGGTCAGGATGGCGCCCGAAAGCATGCCGCCAAAGTCGACACCAATATAGGTAACGACGGGGATGAGTGCATTCTTAAGCGCATGCTTGACGATGATCGCGCGATTGGAGAGACCCTTGGCCTTTGCCGTACGGATGTAATCCTGGTTCATGACGTCAAGCAGCTGCGAGCGCATGATGCGCGCAGCATAAGCGGTCGAAACCGAAGCCAGCGTAATGGTCGGAAGCACATAGTGCATCCAATCCTGATACTGAGAGCTGGAACCGCCGGCACCCGAGATCGGCATGGAGATTGCACCGCCCGTGGCGTCCTTGAGGATGACGCCAAAGAACAGCTGCAGCAACATACCGAGCCAGAAGGCCGGGACCGCAACGAGGATCGACGTGGTGAGCGTTACCAAAATATCCCAGAAGGAATAACGCTTTACCGCCGAAATGATACCCGCACCGATACCCATAATTGCCTCGAGCACGATGGCGCACGCGGCAAGTTTGACCGTATACGGATACTTCTGGGCAAAGATATCCGTAACCGGCAGCTTGCGCTGATACGAATTGCCCAGATCGCCATGCAGCAGGCCGTTCATGTAATACAAGTAACGGTCCACGAGCGACGTTTGAACGGGATCGCCGTTCTCGTCAAGGATCGCGTTGCCGTCCTCGTCCGACTGGACCAGGTGATAGCGGACGCGAAGCTGAAGCTCCACCTCGGGGGACAGAGCCTTGTCTCCACCGATCAGCTTGATCGGATCTCCCGGCACGATATTCTGGAGGGCGAACAGAATCAGCGTAACGCCCAAAAACACCGGGATGAACTGAAGCACACGTTTAACGATGTACTTACCCATACCACTCCCCTATCTAGGGATTAACCTAAATGGGATGCCGATCGCCAGACCGGCATCCCAAAATTACCATCAGCCAGTTTACCCCAGGTTAGGGAGAACTGTATGTTTCCCATGAGGTCTACGTAAATACTTGACCCTCACGGAAGCTGCAAACTCTTAGGCGAGCTCAGCGGTACCCAGCTCGGCATGCTTCTGCGGATCGACATAGAGGTGCTTGATGCGATCGGAGCCGACGATGGTGTGCGTGTAGAACATAATCGGGATGACCGGGCAGTCGGCAGCGACCATTGCGTCGGCCTCCTGCATCTTAGCGACGCGCTCCTCGTCGTCAACAATAGTACGAGCCTCGTCGACCTTGGCGTCGAACTCGGGGTTGTTGTAACCGGAGCGGTTGTCGCCACCGAGGGAGTCGGAGTGGAACAGCGGATACAGGAAGTTGTCCATGATCGGGTAGTCGGCAATCCAACCCAGACGACCGAACTGATAGTTAAAGTTCTGATACTGCTCGAGCAGGGCAGACCACTCAGGGGTATCGGAGACAGCGGTAACGCCAACCTTGGCGAGGTCGCCGATGATGGACTCCATGATCTCCTTGTGACCGCCGTCCTGGTTGTAGGAAAGGGTCACGCTAATGCCACGATCCCCGTTAGCGCCAGCGGGAGCAACCTTGTCGAGGTACTCGTTAGCCTTGTCGACATCGTAGGCGCAGAACTCCCATGCGCCCTCCTTGTAGCCATCGATGCCCGGAGGAACAATGCCGTCGGCGGGGGTACGGGTACCCTTGTAGATGGTCTTGCAGATGGCCTCACGGTTGATGGCCAGGGAGATGCCCCTACGCAGGTCGGCGTTGTTGAACGGCTCGGCCGTGGTGTTGCAGGTCAGATAGAACGTGGAAGGCTCGGCGCCGAGCAGCATGCGCTCGCCGTCACCCATGGTGTAGCCGTCCTTGGACACGCCGCGGTCCTTCTTGGCGGCATCGATCTGAGCAACGGGAACGTCGCAGACATCGAGGTTACCGGCCTGGAACTCCTTGTAAGCAGTCTCCATGTCCTTGATGACCTGGAAGTGGATGCCATCGATCTTGGCCTTGTCGCCATAGTAATCGTCGAACTTCTTGACGTTGATCTCCTGACCATCCTCCCACTTGCCGTCCATCATGAACGGGCCGTTACCGACCGGGGCAAGATAGAAGCTCTTGACATCGGACTCGGCGCACTCGGGAACCGGGGCCAGAGCCGGGTGAGAGGCGACGAAGGGGAAGTCGGCGTAAGCGGAAGACAGCTTGACGACGAGGGTCTCATCGTCGGGGCAAGTAACACCGCTGAGCTCGGTAGCGTTACCGGCAAGCAGGTCGTCATAGCCCTCGACCATGGAAAGGTGATAGGAGACCTCGGAAGGGCCGTACTCGGTAGCGATGGCCGACTTGGTGTTGACCAGACGCTCCCAACCGAGCTTGAAGGACTTGGAGGTAACGTCGTCACCGTTGTGGAACTTGGCCTTCTTGATCTTGAAGGTAAACTCGGTGGCGTCGTCGTTGGCCTCGAAGGACTCGCAAGCCAGCGGAACGATCTCGCCCTTCTCGGCGTCATAAGAGGTCAGAGCATCAAAGAGCTGGTACTCGACCTGAGTGCCCTGGTCCTCCTGGACATTGTAGGGGTCGATGCAGACCGGGTTGTTGATGTAGAAGTTCAGCGTCGAACCGGAGTCAGAACCGGAAGCGTCGCCGCCCTTCTTGCCGCATGCGGCAAGAAAAGCCATGGAGCTCGCAGCGAGGGTGCCGCCAACAAAGGCGCGACGACCCATAACGGGCTGGTGGAACATAGAATCAGCCATGCCATCCTCCTTATGAGATAGGACAAAGTAAGTTCGGTCGGGCAACGTCAAGACAGCCCAATCGAACCATTCAAACGCGGTCCGCCGTTTTGGCTGGTTATACAAAGCGGACCAACGTATTGCAATACAGTAGCGCATTTTATGCACGATTTGGGGCTAATTCCGGTTAACGGTCGAGATTTTCTTTAGTTGGGCGAAGTATATGAGGATATTTTGACTCTGTTACAAATATGTAAATCAAAACCACCCCTAAAAGGGGTGGTTTGCTCTTAGGGTATAACCCTTGGATT
>USCS01000115.1 GCA_900552875.1 uncultured Collinsella sp.
CAGCGAGATTGCTGCTGCCGGCACTGGCGTTGTAGTCACGCGAATCAGCGTTCGTGAATTGTCACCGTTTGCTTACTTTTCGAGATGCTCCCTCAGCAGCTCCAGCGCGTGGGCGTAGCCCATCAGGCCTTCGCCCGTAATGGTGGCGAAGCAGGCTAGGCGTGCGTAGCTCACTTGGCGGAAGTCCTCGCGGGTCTCGACGGCGCTGATGTGGACCTCGACGGCAGGGATGGCGACGGCCTTGAGGGCGTCGAGGATCGCCACGCTCGTGTGCGTGTAGGCGGCCGGGTTGATGACGATGCCGTCGACCTTGCCGTAGGCCTCTTGGATCTTGTCGACGATGCTGCCCTCGTGGTTGGACTGGAAAACCTCGATCTCGTCGAAGCCCTGTGCGGCGCCCGCTTCCTGGCAGATCTGCACTAAGCGGTCGTAGTTGTCGCTGCCATAGATGCCCGGCTCGCGAATGCCGAGCATGTTGAGGTTGGGGCCGTTGATGACGAGTGCTTTCATGGTTGCTTCCTTTGCGGTTGGAAAACCACCACAAAGGTGCCTGTCTCCTTTGTGGTGGTTTTGGTTAGAGAGCGGGTGAGAGGGTGTCGAGGAGGGCACGGGCGGTGTTGGCGGCGCAGTCGCGTGAGTCGATGATGTAGTCGGCCAAGGCGCGGTAGCGGGGCATGCGCTGTTCGGCTAACTTATCGATGCCGTCGCGCGCGGTGATGGGGCGGCCCTTGTGGGCGAGCTCGTCGAGCTTACGGTTGAGCATCACGATTTGGCTATTCTGGTGCAGCAGCGGGTAGTTCTCGTCGCGTGTGACCACGCCGCCGCCGGTGGAGAGCACCAGGCCGCTGCGCTTGGAGATGTCGGCCAGCGTAGCCGTCTCCTGTTCGCGGAAGGCCGCCTCGCCGCGCTCGACGATAAAGTCGGCACAGGGCATGCCCAGACGCTCCTCGAGCGCGCGATCCAAGTCGATGTGCTCGCGGCCCGTGAGCTGGGCGATCTGCTCATCCACGCGGGTCTTGCCCGAACCCGGCATGCCGATCAGCGCGATGTTTTGTTCGCGGCGGGACAGACGCTCCGTTACGTCTAAGATGCGCTTGCGCGGGGTGACTTGGCCGGTATAGCGCTCGACGGCCTGTGCCGCTTGGGCCACGAGCATCAGTAGGCCGCCGATGCAGGGGATGCCGCGGCGATCGGCCTCGAGCATCAGGCCCGTGCGGGCGGGGTTGTAAACAATGTCGATAACGCCCTCGAGCGCATCGAGCCCTTCGAGTGTGCAAGGCGCGTCGGGGCAGTGGGGGAACATGCCGGTAGGCGTGCAGTTGACGAGCAGGGCGGCGTCGGACTGCTGCGCGATGTTGCCGTAGTTGACCTCGCTCGTGCGACCCACGGGTACGACGATGGCGCCCAGGTCTCCCAGCACCATACTTGCCGTGGTGCCGGCGCCACCAGTGGCTCCGAGCACGAGAGCCTTCTTGCCGGCGACCTCAACCCCCAGCTCCTCGACAAGGCACTGAAAACCGAAGTAGTCAGTATTATCGCCGCGCAGGCGGCCGTCGGGCAAGCGTGTGATGGTGTTAACGTTGCCCATGCGCTCGGCCAGCGGGCTCAGCTCGTCCAGGTATTCCATGACGGCGCGCTTGTAGGGAATGGTCACATTGGTGCCTTCCCACTCGTCGCCGGTCATAAAGGCCGCGAGGTCCTCGGGCTCGCGCTCAAATCGCACGTACTCAAGCCCAGCGAGCTCCTTGTAGATGGTCGGGGTGTAGCTGTGGCCCAGCACACGGCCCAGAACGCCGTAGGGACGAGTTACTGCGGAATCGGTCATCTAGAGCACCTCCGTGTAGCTGCCAAAGTAGGTGAAGCTCTCGCACACGTCGTCGATGGAATCGAGCAGGTCGTCGAGGGCCTTGCTGCCAAAGGGGCAGTCCAGGTCAAAGTAGAACATAAACTCAAAGTCGCGGCCGGGGATGGGACGGCTCTCGAGCTTGATGAGGTTGATATTGAGCGCGTAGAAGCGCTCGAGTACGCGATAGAGCGCGCCCGGCTCGTTGGCCGTGGTGATCATGAGCGAGGTGCGGTTGGCGCCGGGGTAGACGCGCGGCTCGCGGCTGATGACGACAAAGCGCGTGTAGTTGTTGTCCGAGTCCTGGATGTTGGGCTCCAGCATCTCCAGGCCATAGAGTGCCGCGCAGCTGCGCGAGGCGATGGCGGCGACGTCGGTGCGCTCGGAGTTGGCGACCATCTCGGCCGACATTGCGGTGTTGGGGTACTTGGTGGCGTGCAGGTCGTGGGACTCGATAAAGCCCGCACACTGGGCAATGGCTTGGCCGTGGCTGTAAACCTCGCGCACGTCGGTGAGTTTGGTGCCGGGTTTGACGAGCAGATTGTGGTCGATCTTGAGGCGCAGCGAGCGCACGATGTGGAAATCGAACTGGGCGAGCAGGTCGTAGACGGCGTTGACCGATCCGGCAGTTGAGTTTTCGATGGGTAGCACGCCAAACTCGCAGAACCCGTCGCGCACGGCTCGCATGACGCCCTCAAAGGTCTCGAAGAACGCGATATCGGGCACGTCGAAGAGCTTGCACGCGGCGATTTGACTGTAAGCGCCCTCAACGCCCTGGCAAGCGACGGTGGCGGTTTGAGGGAAGGGCGTGTCGGAGGCTGCAGCCGTGGCGTGGGCCTTTTGCGAGATGGTGATGCCCTTGAGCTCGTTGATGTAGCGCTGCTGCTCGGCCTTGCTCATGCTCATGAGGAGACGGAACAGGGCGATGGTCTGTGCCTCGTAGCGTTCGGGCGCGCGGCTGGCGAGGTTGTTGAGCTTGGAGCGCTCGCGGGCGGGGTCGAAGACGGCCTTGCCCATCTCGATTTTTGACTTGGCGACCTCGGTGGCAATGTCCATGCGCTCGATAAAGCTGTTGAGGAGCGTGGTGTCGATGCCATCGATGGTCTGGCGAATATCGGCAAGGTCCATGGAGGCCCCTTTCGTGAATGGTTGCCTGGGGTAGTTAATTTGGGACGGGGCTTTTTTAGCTACCCTTTGACTGTCGACGAATCGATGGGTGCCAGGGCAAATATCAACTGGCATATGGGGGTAGCTAAAATAGCCCCGTCCCAAATTAACTACCCTTGGGGTGGGTGGACTAAAGCTGGCCTGCGTCCTCAAGGAGGGCGTCCCAAATCGCGAGGGCAGCTGCTGCTTCAGCTACGGGGACAGCTCGGGGGACGATACAGGGATCGTGACGGCCGTGCACCGAGAGTTCGGCATTTTCCATGGCGTCCATGTCTACGGTCTGCTGCTCGCGGCCAATTGAGGGCGTCGGCTTTACGGCCATCCGCCACATGACGGGCGCGCCGGTCGAAATACCGCCCAGGATGCCGCCGGCGTTGTTGGATTCAACCTCGATCTCGCCCGACTCTGCATCGATGCGATACGGATCGTTGTTTTCGCTGCCGCGCATGGCGGCCACGGCAAAGCCCATGCCAAACTCCACGCCCTTTACGGCGGGAATGCCAAACGCGATTTGCGCGATGCGGTTCTCGATGCCGTCGAACATGGGGTCGCCGATGCCCGCGGGAAGCCCGTAGATGCCGCACTCCACGATGCCGCCGATGCTGTCGAGTTCGTCGCGCGCGGCTAGGATCTCCTCGCGCATGCGACCGGCTGCGGTGGCGTCAATGCACGGCAGATCGTTCGTAAGGATTGCCTTGCGGTCGGCCTCGCGATAGACCATATCGTCCATGGGCAGGTCGGAGATGCCGCCGATCTGCGCGACGTGCGCCATGACCTGAATGCCGCGGGCCTCAAGTGCCTGCAGCGCAATGCCGCCGGCGATGCATAAGGGGGCCGTTAGGCGGCCGGAAAAATGCCCGCCACCAGCGACATCGTGCATGTTGTGATACTTCACGCGCGCAGGGAAGTCCGCATGTCCGGGACGGGGCTTGCGGCGCAGCTCGGAGTAATCATTGGAGCGCGTGTTGGTGTTCTCGATAATCGCGGCGATGGGCGCGCCGGTGGTATGTCCATCGACAACACCGGCGATGATGTGGGCGGCGTCGGCCTCGCGGCGTTTGGTCGCGGTCTCGTCGCGACCGGGGGCGCGACGGTCGAGGAAGGCCTGCAGCTTCTCCTGGTCCACGGCGATGCCCGCCGGGATGCCATCGAGCGAGCAGCCGATGGCGGGGGAGTGCGACTGGCCGAAGATGCTTAAGTGCAAGACGTTGCCAAAGGTCGAGGACATGCTATTCCTCCTCGAGCGTGACCTTGCCGCCCAGTAGGCGGTAGTGGTCGAAGAAATCGGGATAGGACTTGTTGACGGCCTCGGCGCCGTGGATCACGACCTCGCCGGTGGCGCGGCTCGCGGCGATGGCGGCCATCATGGCGATGCGGTGGTCGTTGTGCGAATCGACCTCGCCTCCGGTGAAGGCATCGACACCCTTGATGATGAGGTCGTCACCGGCGATGCGCACCTGCGCTCCCAGCGCGGTGAGCTCGCGGGTGGTGGTGACCAGACGGTCAGATTCCTTGATGCGCAGGCGTGCGCAGTCACGGATGAACGTGCGGCCCTGAGCCAGCGATGCCACGGCCGAGATGACGGGCACCAGGTCCGGAATGTCGTGGGCGCTCATCTCAAAGCCGGCGAGCTTGTCGGACTGCACGGTGGCGGCGTTGGTGGAGCGCACGATGCGGGCACCAAAGCGCGAAAGCGCGGCGAGCACGTTGCGGTCGCCCTGTGCGGAGCTCAGCGACACGCCCTCGACGGTGATGGGGTCGGTGCCGATGGCGCCGGCGCACAGCCAAAAGGCGGCGTTGGACCAGTCGCCCTCGACGGCCACGCTGCCGGGCGTGCGGTACGAGCCGCTGCTCACACGGAAGTTCGTGACCTCGGGCTGACCGTCCTTGGCGGGAATGCGCTCGACGTTGACCTCGACGCCAAAGGCCTTCATGGCCTGGATCGTCAGGTTGATGTAGGGGCGGCTCTCAATGAGGCCGGTCACCTGCACACAGGAGGGCTGGGCGAGCAACGGGGCTGCCAGCAGCAGGCCCGAGATGTACTGCGAGCTCACGTTGCCCGGCAGCACAAAGGTGCCCGGGCGCATGCGGCCGCTCGTCTTGAGCGGAAAACCGCCCAGACCCTGTAGGTCGCAGCCGGCGGCGATAATCTCGTCCGAGAGCGGGGACAGCGGGCGGGCGCCAAGGCGGCCCTGGCCCACGAAGGTGGCATCCGCACCCAGCGCGCAGGCGACGGGCAACATAAAGCGGAGCGTGGAGCCGCTTTCGCCGCAGTCGAGCGTGCCGCCGGCAAGGGCCTTGAGCAGGCCAAACTCAACACTCTTCATAGTGGGATGGACCTGGAAGCCATCCTCGACGGTCTCGATGCGAGCGCC
>USCS01000116.1 GCA_900552875.1 uncultured Collinsella sp.
TCAACTTCAAGGGCGCGACCAGAAGGTCAGCGCCCTTTCGTTTCACGTCACCTTGCCTCAAATGCGACCCGCTCGCTGGCATTGCCAATACATCGGCGTTGCCGGAGTAGTCATTGGGGACGTTCTTAAACGACTAGTCGTTGGGGACGTTCTTAAACGACTGCCCAACGGCTGTTGCGCGCATGGCTCGCATGACAGCCGTCTCTTTTATGTTTCCTTTAGCCGTCGCTGTCTAGGATGGGGGTTAGTCGATAGGAAGGGAGCACCGGGATGGACGATGCGAGCGAGCGCGCAATCGAAGAGGACATGCTCGATCAGTTCAACTACTTTGATGATGAGGACGAGGAGCTGATCGACCGTCGCGAGCCAGCGCCGCTTGATTCCTTTGATCTGGTCGATGAAGAGGCTGATGTGGTTGAGGGCGAATCAGCGGAGCCTCCACAGCCTTCGCGCCTTAACTCGCTGCTTTCGAGAGCTCCCATGCACCACGGTGTTCGTGCTGGCGCGCTCCATATGAAAACTGACTGGCACCAGATCGTGACGGCAGGCGATGAACTTGCCGTCGATGCGCCGCTCACCGATAAATCATCCATCATCTGCCGCACCGGTATGCTTATGCTCGCGAGCGGAACGGGTGCCTGGCGTGTACGCGATACCATGAATCGCGTCGCCGCCGTACTCGGTGTCACCATCCACGTCGACTTGAGTCTTCTATCGTTTGAGTGTACCTGCATCGAAGATGGTCACTGCTTTAACGAGGTCGTCAGCCTGCCGACAACCGGCGTCAATACTCATCGCATTTGGATGATGGAGAGTTTCCTCAAGGAAATCGAGACCTATGGTCGTCGCTTCACGGTGCACGAGTATCACGAGATGCTCAAGACCGTTGAGAGTTCAAAACCTGATTACGCACCTTGGCAACAGGGCCTTGCGGCGGCCTGCGCCTGTGGCGCCTTCGTCTTTTTGCTCGGCGGCGGTCCTATTGAGATGGCATGCGCGTTCGTGGGCGCGGGTGTCGGCAACTTTGCCCGCTCCCATATTCTCAAGCAGGGCCTTGGTCAGTTCAGCGCGCTGACGACCGGCGTTGCGCTCGCTTGCGTTTCGTATCTGCTAGCATTGCTCGGCCTTGGCCAGGTCATACCGGGGGCAATGTCGCACCAAGAAGGCTATATCGGCGCCATGCTCTTTGTGATTCCCGGCTTTCCGCTCATTACGGCAGGCCTCGACATCGCTAAGCTCGACATGCGAAGCGGTATCGAGCGCCTTTCATATGCCGTATCGATTATTGTGATGGCGACGCTCGTAGGTTGGATGGTTGCCGAGTGTGTTGGCCTGGCGCCGGACGACTTTGCGCCGCTCGGCCTTTCGCCGCTTGCCCTTACGCTCCTGCGCGTGGTGATGAGCTTCGTTGGCGTATTCGGCTTCTCGGTGATGTTCAACAGCCCGGTAAAGATGGCCGCGGCAGCTGGGCTGATCGGCGCCGTGTCCAATACCCTGCGTCTGACCCTTGTCGATGCGCCGACGATGATTCCCTTCCTGGGCCTCAGCACGGGAATGCCTCCCGAGGCAGCAGCGTTTATCGGCGCGCTGGTATCGGGTCTGCTGGCAAGCTTGGCCGAAGTCAAGCTCACCTACCCGCGCATCGCCCTCACGGTGCCTTCGATTGTCATTATGGTGCCCGGTCTGTATCTCTATCGCTCTATGTATTACATGTGCACCTTCGACACAGTCAATATGCTCGGCTGGTTTGTGCGCGCAGTGCTCATCGTAGCGTTTCTGCCCGTTGGGCTGGGTGTGGCGCGTACGCTCACCGACCCTCGCTGGCGCCACACCAGCTAATTGGTGCAAGGGAGACAGGTTACTTTGCACCAAATGAGTTGCGGTGAAATAGGGACTGAATTGCTGCTTAAAGGGTCAAAACAGTCCGTATTCCACCGCAACCTATGGGGTCGGGGGATTATCGGTGCCCTGCATCTTCATAAACTCAACGCTTACGAAGCGCAGAGTTTTCGTGCTAGGCTGGTTCCACCACATAAGTAGTTGCAGACGCACGTACCACGGGCGGGCGAGATGAAGTCCCAACAGCTCCATCTTGCCCGCCCGTTTTTGTTGTGTGATGCCGCGGCGTAACACGGAAAGGACCATGCCCTTTATGCCTATCAACAAACGAGAGAGCCTGCTGTTCACCTTTATCATGTGTTTTTGCATGGTGCTCTGGACGAGCATCTACAACGTTGCCCTGCAGCACGGGGCCATCAACGGCGAGGTCGTTGCCGCTGCGTGGCTCGGCTTCCCCGTTGCCTACATTTTTGCCATGTGCTGCGACTGGTTCGTCGTCAGCCCGCTCGCCAAGAGTTTCGCCTTTAAGTACTTGGTCGCGCCGGGCAAGAGCTCGCCGCTCGCCATGACGCTCGCCGTTAGCTCCTGCATGGTCGTTCCCATGGTCATCATCATGTCGCTGTACGGTGCCTGCGAGGGTCTGACGCACATGCCCGGCGGCATCCTTGCGAACCTGTATTCCGTGCCCGCGATCTGGATGATCAACATCCCGCATAATTTTGTGATGGCGCTGCCGTGGAACCTTTTGGTAGCCGGTCCGATTTCCCACTTCGTCTTCCGTCGCGCCTTCCCTGTGGGGACGGTTTTCGAGGAGGAGCATGCCGAGCTCTTGGAGCAGGCTATGGCTCCTGAGTGCGAGTAGCTCGCTTAGGGATCTGCTGAGCGCGGGCGACTTGCTTGGTTGGAGCCCTAAGCGTGGATAGCTCTCTCGGCGACATCGCGGGCGTGAGCGGTGCGCATGACCGGAGGGCCCGTGCTGCTCCGTTGCCCGACGTGCTAGCGCGCAGAACAATCTGTTGGTGCATTCGGCGGCTGCTGAAGCGTTTCGGCAGCCGCTTTTTATACGGAGTTTAAATACAACAGTCTGTTGTATTACGTAGAGTGGTATATCTCTAGCAGGAAAAATGCGAGAGACGGAGCATTATGGCGTTGCTAGTAGGACTGGACGTAGGGTCGACGACGACCAAAGTTTACGCGATGCACGAGGATATGACCGAGGCGTGGTGGGGATATCGCCGCCACGGGGCGTGTCAGACAGCGAGCGTGCGCGCCATGCTCGGCGAGCTCGCCGAGCGCTTTCCCCATGAGTCGCTGCGCGTTGCGGTGACCGGCTCGGGTGCGCGCGATATCGCGACCGCGCTGGGCGCCTCGTACGTTCAGGAGGTGGTCGCCAACGCGCTCGCGATCAGCAGGTTCTATCCGCAGACGCGCTGCGCCATCGAGCTGGGCGGCCAAGACGCCAAGATGATCTTCTTCCGCACCAACGATAAGGGAGACATCGAGGTTGCCGACATGCGCATGAACGGCTCGTGCGCAGGCGGTACCGGTGCATTTATCGACGAGATGGCAAAGCTCATGGGGGTCGGCACCGAATCGGGCGAGTTCGAGCAGCTCGCAAGCCGGGGAACGACCGTCCACGAGGTCTCGGGCCGCTGCGGCGTGTACGCAAAGACCGATATCCAGCCGCTGCTCAACGAGGGCATTCCTACCACCGACCTGGCGCTTTCGGCGCTTCACGCGGTCGCCCGCCAAACGATCGGCGGTCTGGCCCAGGGTATCGACATCGAGCCGCCGGTAATCTTCGAGGGCGGTACGCTCGCCTACAACCCCACGCTGGTCCGCGTGTTCCGGGAGCAACTGAATCTATCGGACGATCAGGTTATCGTCCCGCGCGATCCGCAGATCATGGTCGCGCGCGGTGCCGCCCTGTCGCTGACCGACATGTTCGCATCGTCCCAACCGATCGACCTTCCCGACGCTTTTGTCCGGCTGGATAAGCTCGAGACGGTCGCGCCCGCAAGCGGGGAGGGACGTCTTGCCCAGCCCTTTTTTGCCACACCTGCCGAGCAGGCGGATTTTACGGCACGCCATGGCAAAGAGACGCCGGCAAAGGGTCCGGATGCGTATGCGCCCGGAGAGACGGTGCGTGTGGCGCTCGGTATCGATTCGGGGAGCACGACGACCAAGTTCGCCCTGGTCGATGAGGCGGGTGAGCTTGTCGATTCGTTCTACGCGTCTAATAACGGCAGACCGCTCGACGTCGCCCAACAGGGTCTTGTCAGCTTGAAGAACCGCTGGGAGACAGCGGGAGTCACGCTTGCGATCGATGCCGTGGGCACCACGGGATACGGCGAGGAGCTTTTCGCGCGCGCGTTCCACGCCGACTACCATACGGTCGAGACGGTCGCGCACGCCCGCGCCGCGTGCGCATGCGTTCCCGATGCGACCTTCGTGCTCGACATCGGCGGACAGGATATGAAGGCCATCTGGCTCAACCACGGCGTGCTGACCGATATCGTCGTCAACGAGGCGTGCTCTGCGGGCTGCGGCTCGTTCCTCGAGGGTTTTGCCAAAAACCTCGGAATAGCCGTTGAGGATATCGCGACCGAGGCATTTTCGTCCAAAGCCCCCGCCGTTCTCGGCAGCCGCTGCACGGTGTTCATGAACAGCAGCGTCGTTTCCGAGCAGCGGCGCGGTAAGGGTCCGGGCGACATCATGGCCGGTCTCTGCCGTTCGATTATCGAGAACGTGTTCACCAAGGTCATTCGCGTTTCAAATCTCAACCGTCTGGGCGACAAAGTCGTCGTCCAGGGCGGCACGTTCCGAAACGACGCGGTGCTGCGCGCATTCGAGCAGTATCTGGGCAAACCCGTCACGCGTGCGCCCCACCCGGGGCTGATGGGCGCTATCGGTATCGCCCTGCTCGCGCGCGAGGAATACCGCAAGGGCGACGCCGGCACGTCTTTTATCGGGCTCGATGCCGTGGAGCGCTTCGAGCATCGCGAGTTCGGCGGCGTTACCTGCCGTCGGTGCAACAACCGCTGCCAGCGCGCGGTCGTGGCATTTGGCGACGGCTCGCTTTACGTCACGGGCAATCGCTGCCCGCGCGGCGGCGCCATCTCATGGGATGAGCTCGTGCGCGAGGTTCCCGCGGCGGAGGAGCTGCGTCCGCAGGGTGCTTGCGAGGCACAGGCACCCGGCACGGGGCGCGACCGGACCGCGGCTGCCCCCAATCTCTTTGTCGACCGCGAGATGCTGCTGTTCGAGTCGTACCCCACGGTTCCCGTCAGCGGGGGGCGCGATGTCACGATCGGCATTCCCCGTGTGCTCGAGTTCTGGGACACCATGCCGTTCTGGTCGACGTTCTTCAGCACGCTCGGCTTTAAGGTGCGCGTCTCGGGACGCAGCACCAAGGCGATGTACGAGCGCGGTCTGGCGCACGTCACATCCGACACCGTGTGCTTCCCGGCCAAGCTCGTCCACGGGCACATCCGCAATCTCGTCGACGCCGGCGTCGACCGCATCTTCATGCCCATCATCACGAC
>USCS01000117.1 GCA_900552875.1 uncultured Collinsella sp.
CAAAGGCGTTGGCACTCACGGCGATAATCGGCGTGGTCGCGGCATCCTCGCGATCGAGTGCTCGAATCCGACGCGTGGCCTCAAGGCCATCGATGCCAGGCATCATGATGTCCATCAACACCACGTCGTACTCGTGCGGTGCGCTCGCGGCAAACGCCTCAACGGCAGACTCGCCATCCTTAGCATGCGTCACGACGGCACCGGCACGGCTGAGTGTAAACTGCGCGATCTCGGCATTCAGATCGTTATCCTCTACGAGCAAAACGCGCAAGCCCTGGAGCGCATCGCCATCACCCGCATCCACGCGCACTGCCTGAGGAATCTCGGAGCGCTTGCATTTCTCGAACGGCAGGCGGATGGTAAACGTCGTCCCCTGCCCCAAGACGCTCGTAAAGCTCATGGTTCCGCCCATAAGCTCGACCAGCTGTTTTGCGATAGGCGCGCCCAGGCCAGTTCCCGACGAAGCACCTTCCACCCGCTGCTCCTCGCGGCAAAACGGCTCGTAGAGGTGCTGTTGGAACTCCTCGCTCATGCCAATACCGTTGTCGGCGATCGTGTATTCATAGACGGGGACGCCATCCGTTGGCTCCACCTCGCGGCACACCAGGCGAACATAGCCGCCCTGGCGGTTGTACTTGACGGCATTGCCGGCAATATTGAGCAACAAGCGCTTGAGGTGCGTCACGCTCACCCGCGCATAGGGATGAACAAGGGTTCGTTGGTCACAAATAATTGTAACCAGACGCTCCTCGGCCTGGCGCTCCAGAATATCGCACACCTCGCGATTGAGGGCCACCAAATTTGTGGGTACGAGGTTCAGGTCGACCTGCCCGCTCTCCAGGCGACTCATATCGAGTGCCTCGTTGGCAAGGTCGAGCAGCAGTCCCGATGCCGTCCAGATTTTCGAGCGGCACTCAGTCTGCTTTTGCAAATCGTCCGCATTGGCATCGCCAACCTCGACCATGCCGCGAATGCCGTTGATGGGCGTGCGCAGATCGTGGCTCATGCGACGCAGAAACTCTGTCTTTGCCGAATTGGCAGACGAGGCCTCACGCGCCGCCTTTGCCAGCTTGTCGCCATAGTCGCGCTCCTGCTGCAGCAAGTCCGTCAAACGTCGGCGATCAGCGCGGCGACGCACCATCACAACAACGGCTATAAAACCGCTGTAGAGCGCCAGCACGCCGGCAGCAACAGCCGCGACAACCTCAAAGTAACGCCGCGCCGGAGCATAGGTGTACACATAGAATTTGTGCGCTTTTCCAAATGTGCCCAAATACCACTCGCCGTCGGCGTTAATCAATTTGACCTTACCGGCCAGGCATCGATCCTTAATACCGTCGACAATGAAGACGTCCGTCGCAGGCAGATCGAATACGCCCAATACAGTGGGTTCAACGGCATTGGTCGCAACGACCTTGCCGTCGCTTTCGATCACGATATTGCCGCTATCGATGGTTTCATAGCCTTCGAGCAAACTCTGCAGTTTGAGTGTATTGCTTGCAACCGCCTTCGCGCTCTGATGCCTGACCGCGATAACGATGCCCTCGCCATCCTGCCGAGTCACGCAACCAATGTCTGCAACCGAATCATCCGAAAGCGTAATGCGGGCGGTATAGGACTTAAGTGGATGGGTTGCCACCTCCAGCACGGGCGCTTCCTTGAGATACGTAGCGAAAGACTCGTAGCCCACATCGCCCGTCGAGGACTCGGACACCAAATTGCCCGATGCGTCCGTCACAATCAGCGCGCTCACGTTGAACTGGTCGGCATATTGCTCCAGCATGGCGCTATCCACCGAACCGTCGCGCTCCATATCGCGCGCTGTCTCTCCGGCGATCTCCATAACTCGAATCAGGTTTTTGGTCGTATAGGCGCTATTGAATGCATCGTAGGAAAGGCTCTGCGTCGCCACGTAATCGACAACGTCGGCAAAGCGCTGCTCGGCCTGAGCTGTCGTGTAGCCGTAGCTCATCATACCGGCAACAGCCGAGAGCGCTATCCCCAGCAGGGCGATAAGGAGCCATGCCCCTGCCGAACGATTGCCCCGCTTCTCTACGGCGTGGTCGGGTGCACCGATCATGACAGGCCCTCCATATTCAAAAAGGGCGAAGGGTCATCAAAGTACTTTGACACCAGGCGTTTCATGGTGCCGTCGGCTAGCATTTCCTGGTAGGCATGGGTGAGCTTGACGTCGATGCCGCGCGTATCGTTGATGTCGAAAGCAGTGCCCAAACCAACTTCTAGCAGCGGCTCATCCAAAATGCGATACGTTACGCCATAGTCTTTTTCGTAGGTGAGCAACGACGACTCATGTGCGGCGATGGCGTCGACCAGGCCCTCGACGAGCGCCGGATTCAGGTATGAACGGTCCGAAAAACTGTAGAGCTCTTTGATCTGCGGAACGTTTTCATTTGTACGATTGAGCAAAATGTCCTCGGGCTTGGTGGTGGATTGAACCGCCACGACCTTATCCTCAAGATCAGCAAGCGTGTAGATATCGCTCTGGGGATCGACCGCGACCACCTGGCGGCTCGCAAGGTACGGGCCGGCCCAACGATACTCGTTTTCGCGACCCGTCATGCTAAAGCTGCCCATGACACAATCGAACTCGCCGCTCGCCAGCAGCTCTTTCTTCTTTTCCCAATCGATCAGCTGATACTTTGACTTGTAACCAATGCGGGCCAAAGCCTCGGTTAGTATCTCGACATCCAGGCCAACGATATCGCCGTACTCGTCGGTATACACAAACGGTGGATAGAGGTCGCTGCCGACGTTGAGCGTCTTCAGGTCGTCGTCCTTTACCTGCGTGGCGTCCGGGGCTTTTGATGCTGGCGTCGAGGCTTCGTCATTGTGCCCAGAACAGCCAGCTATCGCTACGACAAAGGCACTCGCTACCGCAAGCGCAACAAACAACGATATGGCAACCGAGCGACGGGGTCTTTTCATCGAGCTCCAGACGATCCTGTTTGCAGACTGAAATGCTAAAAAATAATAGCAAACGAAACCACTCGAGTGCCCAATGGTTACAGACGTTTTACCATGCGGGGCCTTCCAGCCGACTTGGCAGAAGGCCCCGCATGCAGTGCTCACTTACCGTGCATTAAAAACGTAGCGGTCCAGGCGGTCGCACGCCTCCCTTACGCGCGAAAGCGGCAGCGCCAGATTCACGCGAATGTGGCAGGGCCCGTGGAACGGGCGGCCGTCCTGATATCCCACGCCCACGCGCGCCCCCTCGTCGAGCAGCCACTGAATATCGCGGCCATGCTCGCGGCACCACTCGGTGCAGTCCAGAAACACCATGTACGTGCCCTGCGGACGCGAATAGGACACACCCTCAAAATGCTCATCCACGTAATCGCAGAAGTACTCGATATTGTCGGCAAGCACCTGGTTGAGCTCGTCCACCCACTCGTAGCCTTGCGGCTGGTAGGCACCGATAAGCGCATGCATGGAGAGGACGTTCATCTCGTTGTAGTGAGTCTTGTTGGACACGGCGCAGATGCGGTCGCGCAGCGTCTCGTTGTAGATAATGTGGTAGCTGCCGACCAGACCCGCCAGATTGAACGTCTTGCTCGGCGCATAGAGGGCAACCGTGCGCATGCGGGCATCCTCGCTCACCGACTGCGTCGGGATATGCTTGTGTCCCGGCAGGATGATATCGGACCAGATCTCGTCCGAGATCACCACGCAATCGTGCTGGCGATAGATGTCCATGGCGTGCTCGATCTCATCGCGCTCCCATACGCGGCCGCAGGGATTGTGCGGCGAGCAGAATACCGCGGCATGGATGTGGTTTTGGGCGAGCTTGCGCTCCATGTCCTCAAAGTCCATGCGCCACACGCCCTGATCATCGAGCTTAAGCGGGCTGTGGACAATACGATAGCCCGCGGCTTCGATAGACTTGGTAAAGCCGATGTAGGTGGGGCTGTGGACCAGCACCGCATCGCCCGGCTGAACATACGCACGCAGCGTCGACACGACACCGCCCAGCACGCCGTTTTCGTAGCCGATATGTTCAGGGCGCAGGCACTCGACGCCATTGCGGCGGCCCTGCCATTCGATGATGCGGTCAAAGTACTCGGGGCGCGGATTGAAATAGCCAAACATGGGGTGCTGGGCGCGCTGAATGATGTGTTCCTGGACCGTGGGCACCGTGGCAAAGTTCATATCGGCCACCCACATGGGAATGCGGTCGAAGCCCTCGTCGGGTGCGTTCGGAGCCATACCGGGGATCTCGCCCCAAGAGTCAACGGCGATGGAGTCCATGCCGTGGCGGTCGATAAGCGAGCTAAAGTCGTATTTCATGCTGAGCTCCCGTGCAAAGTGATTGTTTTGGTAGGCGTTATTGTCCACCAGCACGGGCGATTTTGGCATGGGGTTTGGCGCTTAATTTGACGGGTGCGGACGAATGGCTGGTTAGTCTTGCGCGTCGTTGACGGCGACCACGGTTAGCTGGGTTTTATCGACCGTAAAAGATATGTCAAGCCCGGCGAAGGCCAGATGATAGACGCGGTTTGGCTCGTGCTTGCTGCCCGCGCGGCGCGGATCTTGGCGAAGAACCTCGACCAGACCGGGGAGCTTTGCGGGCGGGACCATGTCTTGAAGAGCCTGCGGGAACTCAACATCGAGCTCTTGCCACGGAGCATCCTCAATCCAGCCGCCCGTTGCATCCGGGTGACAGTCCGCAAACGGAATGTAGGGCTTAATGTCGTAGATGGGCGTGCCGTCGCGCAGGTCGGCCCCCAGCACATGAATGATGGGGCCATCATCGGTGAACTCGACACGATCGAGCTTGACGCAGGTGAGACCGATGGGATTAGGGCGAAACGGACTGCGCGTGGCAAACACGCCCACGCGCTCGGCTCCACCCAAACGCGGCGGGCGCACGGTTTTCGACCACTTGACGTTGGTGCCGGACCTGTCCTGCGACTTGGCATCGGCAGCTATGTCCTTAGCCGTGCCGCCGGGCGTTCCGTTTTCGAAGTGCCACAGCAGCCATAAGTGAGAGAAGGAATCCAGGCCCTCAACTGCTGCGTTGGAGGCAAATTCCGGCTCAAAAACGATGCGTCCCTGCAGATGAGGCGCCAAAAAGCTGTTGCGCGGAATGCCGAACTTCTGCGGCAGGTCGGTATGTATGTGTGCAATAGGTTCCATGCCGGTCATTGTACGGCATGGAGGCGTGGGGCATTGCGCGCAATTCTTCGCCGCGGTCTCCCGTCGTGCAACCAACGGTTGCTTGGAAGGGCGCCTGCCGCCGCGTATGCTTAAGCCATCAACCAGCAGAAAGGAGCCGCTATGGCCTTTGCAGAAAAGCTCATTGCCATCCGTCGCGCCCATCACCTTACTCAGGAGCAGCTCGCCGC
>USCS01000118.1 GCA_900552875.1 uncultured Collinsella sp.
TGGCGCCGGCAGCCGCAACAGGCGACACCGGCACCGCAGGCGGCGACCGCAACTTCGCCGAGTTCACCATCTAACCTACCAAAAAGGGACAGGTTTATTTTGGCAGGTTTTATCTGGGCAAACGTTGAAGCAGTAATGCAGCAAGCCGTTGCCAGCCGCGTTGAGAGATTCGATGTTGAGAGGAGGCCCCGTGAACGCCTTTGACAGATATGCTCCGTTTATCCAAGACTTCATCTACTCCCACGATTGGGAGAGTCTGCGCTCTATCCAGGTTGCAGCGGCAGACGCCATCTTTAACACGCAAGATAATGTGCTCCTGACGGCATCCACGGCTTCCGGCAAAACCGAGGCAGCCTTCTTTCCCATCCTGACCGAGTTTTGGGAGAACCCGCCCGCAAGCGTGGGCGCCCTCTACATCGGCCCCCTCAAGGCGCTCATCAATGATCAGTTCGTCCGTCTCAACGACCTCTGCGAAGAGGCCGATATCCCTGTCTGGCACTGGCATGGCGATGTCTCGCAGTCGCACAAGGCTAAGCTCATCAAAAAACCGAGCGGCATCTTGCAGATTACGCCCGAGTCACTCGAAGCGCTCTTAATCCATAAGCACATGGCGATTCCGCGCATGTTTTGCGACCTGCGCTACGTGGTCATCGACGAGGTCCATTCGCTCATGCGCGGCGACCGTGGCGGCCAGACGCTCTGCCTTATCGAGCGGCTCTCGCGCATGGCCGGCGTGCAGCCTCGACGCATCGGCCTTTCTGCCACCATCGGCGACCCCGAGCGCACGGGCGCTTTTCTCTCACAGGGAACGGGGCGCGACTGTGTTATCCCCCGCTTTGAAGAACCGCGCCGCGTGTGGCGCATCTCCATGGAGCACTTCTACAACTCGGGTCCCCAGGCACAGCAGCGGGGATTCGAGAGCACGGGTCCTCAAGAGGCCGAAGTGCTTGCGTGCGAGCGTATCGAGGCGGCGGCATCCGCGGCACTGCCCGCCGGCGCCCAAGACATGCGTCACAGCGGACAGCTCACACAAGAGGAGCGCCGTCAACGTCGTGAGCGGGCACGGAGCAAGGCCGCTCCCAAGGACCGCCAAGCTTCCTCGGCCCCCGAGGGCGAAGTCGACATCCCACGAGCGACCGAGCAGGCGCTTCTCAACCCCACCGACACGGCGCCCGACAACGCCGACCCCGGTATGGGCTATATCTTTGAACATACGCGCGGCCGTAAGTGCCTGGTCTTTGCCAACTCGCGCGAGGAGGCAGAGGCCGTGTGCTCCATGCTGCGCAGCCACTGCGAAAGTCGACACGAGCCCGACCGTTTTCTCATCCACCATGGCAATCTTTCGGCATCGCTACGCGAGACGGCCGAAGAACTCATGCGCGATGAAGAGCAGGCACAGACAACCGTCACCACCTCTACGCTGGAGCTCGGTATCGATATCGGCCGTCTGGAGCGTGCGTTTCAGATCGATGCGCCGTTTACCGTCAGTTCCTTTTTGCAGCGAATGGGCCGCACGGGACGCCGCGACCTTCCGCCCGAGATGTGGTTTGTCATGCGCGAGGAAGAGCCCGAGCCGCGCACGATGATGCCCGAAACCATTCCTTGGAAGCTCCTGCAGGGCATCGCGCTCGTACAACTCTATCGCGAGGAAAAATGGGTCGAGCCGCCTGAGCTCGATCGACTCCCCTACAGTCTGCTCTATCACCAGACCATGTCGACCCTCGCCAGCACCGGAGAGCTCACGCCGGCCGAACTTGCCCAGCGCGTGCTCACACTGAGCTATTTCCATCGTATCTCGGCCGATGACTATCGCGTGCTGCTGCGTCACCTCATTAAGATCGACCATATCCAGGTCACCGAAGGCGGCGGGCTCATCGTGGGTCTCGCGGGCGAGCGCATCATCAACAACTTTAAGTTCTACGCCGTGTTCCAGGAAAACGAGGAGTTCACCGTTCGTAGCGAGTCGGCCGAATTGGGCACGATCGTCAACCCGCCACCGCCCGGTGAGCGCATCGCCATCGCCGGACACTGCTGGATTGTCGAGGAAGTGGACTGGAAGCGCCACACCGTCTTTGCCACGCAGGTCAAGGGTCGTGTGCCAGCCTACTTTGGCGACTGCCCCGGTGACATCAATACACACGTACTCGAGCGCATGCGCAAGACGCTCAACGAGCACGCGACATATCCGTACCTCATGGGTAACGCACGGGCTCGCTTGGCACAAGCTCGTCATACCGCCGAGATTTCGGGCGCGGGAACTAAGCCGCTCATCAACCTGGGTGGCGACACCTGGGTGCTCTTCCCCTGGTTAGGCAGCTACGCCTTCCTAGCACTCGAGCGCATGCTTAAAATCAAATGCGCCGCTGAGTTGGGCCTTCGCGGACTCGACCCGTCACGCCCGTACTTTATGCAGTTTAAGATGAAGGCCGACGAGGAGACGTTCTTTGAAGTGCTCGCCGCCGAAGCCGAGAAAGACTTCGACCCCATCGACCTCGTCTATCCCGGCGAGGTGCCTTACTTTGATCGGTACGACGAATTCGTTCCAGAAGAGCTCGTGCGCAAAGGCTTTGCCGAAGGCGTGCTCGACATCGAAGGCATGAAGCAGCGCGTTCTCGGCTGGCGCGACCACGCCTAAGACCAGTCTTTTTGGGACGGGGAGACTTACTTGTCGTGAAGGACGGTGCCGAGGAAGTCGGCGTCGAAGGGCACGGCTTCGGCAAAGGCGTAGTCACCGTCGCTGGCAATGAGCAGGTAGTTCTCCTCGCCGCCGAACTCCGCATCGCCACATGGGACCACCCAGGCGTGGGCGAATACCTCGAGCGCCGTGGCAGCGCAGTCGCGCAGGAACGTCACGTCGCTCCCCTCGTTTGCGCTCACGATATTGGCCGCGTAGATACCCCCGGGGTTCAGGCTGCCTCGCACCAAACGCAACGCCTCAACGGTCGCCAGCTCGCGTACGGGCTCGGCACCGCCAAAGCAATCGCTCACGACCACGTCGTAGCGACGATGGCCCACACTCGTCACACCCAGATACGAGCGAGCCTCAGCAGTAATCACCCGCAAGCGGTCGCCCACCGTGCGCTCCAGCTCGTCCAGATAGAACCAACGGCACGCCAGGCGCGTAATCTCTCCGTCATACTCGATAACGTCCATGCGCAAGCCCTCGTGCGACATCAGCGCAAACTTGGGATAGGCAAACCCGCCGCCACCCAGCATGAGCATACGGTCGATGCCGTGACCATAAGCGTCGTGCATTGCACCCTCGGCCTCAAACACGTCGTCAAACGCACGATAGTACGCAAAGACGGGCTCAGCCCAACGCTCGCCAACGTAACTCGCGCTTTGGTAGACGCCGCCTTGCACCAATACGCGGACTTCGTCGCCGCCCTCGTCGTGCACGCGCTTCACACGCGCCAACCCATTGCAGGTTCGCGCAACCTGCAGACAGGCAGCACGAACAGCGACAGCGGCCGCACCAAGCGCCGCGGCTCCCAGAGCAACGCCGGCAACGACGCCGGCAGAAACACTCGGCTTGTTCATCTAGAGCTCCTTTTGCAGATAAAGGCCATGGTCATAAAATCCAAGATGGCGATAGTACTCGCGCGTACCAATCGCGCTGATCACGTTGATGCGCGCATAGCCGGCATCCCGGGCAATCTCGCACGCACGCTCTACGAGCAAACGCCCCAACCCGTGATGCTGCGCCGCCTGGCCCTGGTCACCCACGCGTGCCGCCATGCCATACACGTGCACCTCGCGAATCATCGCCTCGTCCGGCGTCGTCGGCAACTCGTCCGCATGCGCGGCAACAAACGAATGGTCGGGCAGCGACAACCGCAAAAAGCCCGCGATCTTGCCCTGCGGCGTCACCCACTGCAAAAAGCGCTCGTAAGTCACTGGCGTCTCGTACGCCACTTCCTCATCAAGAGATAGCTCATCCAAGTCGGCACCCGCCGTACTGATCTCGCGATAGCGAATCTCGCGCACCGTCGCACCATCACCCCGAGCAGCCAGACGGTTCTCAACGAGCTGACGCAGGTTGGGTTTCTTGTTGCCCACCATAATGTCGTCGGAACTAAAGTCGCGGATCATGCGACTGATACGGCAGAACGCCGGCGTCACCACGATGTCGTCGGCCAGCACATCGAGCAGCTCTTCCTCGGTATAGGGACGCCACTCGCCGCGCTCATAGCAGCCCACCAGACGCGAGCCCTCGATGAGCGCACACGGGTAGACCTTGACCTCGTCGGGCATAAAGGCCCCTTCGGTCATAAAGCGTTCGTAGTCGCGCTTATCCCCCTCCGGCGTGGCGCCCAGCAGGTTAAGCATAAAATGCGCATGGATCTTAAAGCCAAACAGGCGCGCAAGCGAAAACGCCCGTTCAATCTGCGCCACCGAAATGCGACGCTCGTTGATATCGAGCAGGTGCTGGTCGAGGCTCTGGATACCCATCTGGATCTTGGTGCAGCCCAGGCGGCGGATGAGCGTAAGCGCCTGCGGCGTTACGGCATCGGGGCGCGTCTCGATAACGAGTCCCACCACGCGATACTTCGCCGTCTCGTTGATGCGCTGCTGACGCTCGAGCTCCTCCATCGTTGCCGTCTGCCACTCAGTGACCTTGTCCCACGGCGTACCGGGACCGTACAGACGACGCACCGCACGGTTATAGCCGCCCACGGCAGCATCCACACGCCCCTGCTCGTCGGCAACGCCGGCAGCAAGCTCGACCTCGTCTGTCGCAATGCCGGCGGCCCGATAGCGCTCACGGCGCTCTGCTACCACAGGCGGCAGGGCATCGGCGGGAGCGTCATCGAGCAGGCGCCCTGCCTCGGCACGGCTGATGCCCGGACGCGCCAACATGGGGTTGGCCGCCACGCCGGCCACGGCATCGTCATTGAGCGCGCGGAAGAGCTCCGACATAAACCACGTCTGATACCCTTGCGGATAGTCGCTCCAGGTACCGCCGAGCACAATGAGCTCAATCTTATCGGTCGCATGCCCCATCTGCGAAAGCGCGGTCAGACGAGCGCTTACCTGCAGATACGGGTCAAAGCAATTTTGCTCCGCACGGGCGCACGCCGGCTCGGCGTGCAGATAGCTTTTGGGCATGCGCAGATCGTTGGGGCAAAATAGGCAATCGCCCGAGCATGGCCAGGGCTTGGTGATGACGGTAATGGTCGCCACGCCCGAAGCCGTGCGACGAGGCTTCATGCGTAGCACCTGCAGCAGTCGACGTTCCAGCTCGGCATCGACATTCCACCCAGCCCAACGAGCCGGCTCCTCACGTTTTACCCGCTGGTAAAACGGCAGCAGACGGCGCTTGGCCAAATCGCGTTTG
>USCS01000119.1 GCA_900552875.1 uncultured Collinsella sp.
CCGTATTTTTGCTTGGTTGGACTTTATTTGCCCGAAGCTACGCCCATGCCGTAGCCGATGATCAGGCCGTGCATCTCGGCGTAATAGGAATCCAGGCCGTTGCAGGGCATGATGATGGTCTTGGAGCCGGGCCAATGCTCGACTATGCGGTCAGTAAGCGCCTGGGCTCCAGCTTCGTTCTCAACGTGATCGATGATGACCTCACCGCCCGTAAAACCCTCGGCTTCCATGGTGTCGATGATCTTGTTGAGCATCTTCTTTTCGCCACGCGTGTGCCCGACGAGTTCGATTTTACCGGCCTCACTCGCCGTGCCCAAAATGCGGATATTGAGCTTGTTGGCAATGACGCCGGCTGCCTTAGGGATACGTCCGGCTTTGGCCAGATTTTCGTAATTGCACAAGCTGAAGAGGATTTTGCTGTTCTGCTCAAGGCTATCGAAGTATGCGCAAGCGTCCTCGAATGAGAGATCCGGATTGCTTGCAAGATAGCGGTCGAACAGCAAGAAAATGAGGTCCATTTTGCCGCCAGCTGCGCGCGAATTGACTAGATGAATCTGCCGGTCGGGCTCCTCGGCAAGAACCATATCGCGAGCCGTGGCTGCCGCGTTGTAGCTGCCCGACACGCCCTCAGAGATTGGCATGCAGATGGTCTTGTCTGCCAATTTGAAGAGCTCGGCCCACTCCCCTACGCTGGGACAAGCGCTCGAAGAAGCGTTCGTCTCCGCCTGAACAGCGCAGTTGAGCTCATGAACATCGAGCGAAAGGTCATCGATGAATTCACGCTCCCCCACTCGAATTTTGAGGGGCGCAAATGCAAAGGTGGTATGGGGCGCGGTCGGTTGCCAATCGCGGAGGTTGCAGCTTGAATCGGAGATAAGTGCCCAGCTCATAGAGGGTCCTTTCTAATTGTTCCTCAACAATTATAGCCATCTTGCAAACTGAATGTACGGCTATCTAGTTTTGAATACTAGATAGCCGTACAAGATTAGAGAAAAAAAGAATGGACCTCGCGACTTAAAGCCACGAGGTCCACATTCACACGCTGTGTAAGATGACTTAGTAACGCACGAAGATATAGTTGTTGTTCATGCCGGCGGCAACGGAGCTGATGATAACACCCGTGTTGTAGTCGGAAGCATGAATCATCTGACCACCACCGATGTAAATGCCGGTGTGGTACGAGTTGACCACAACGTCACCGGGCTGCGGATCGGACACACGCGTCCAGCCCATAAAGGTACCCGTGGTGCCGAGGCGGCAATAGCGACCAGTGAGGCAATAGCTAACAAAACCAGAGCAGTCGAAGCTGTTCGGGCCAATTCCGCCCCAGGAATAAGCGCAACCAAGCTTGCTGTATGCACGCGAGACAACAGAACCGCCATCGACGGACTGGCTCGGAGCAGAAGGCGTCGGAGCCGGAGCAGGCGTGGGGGGCTGCGGCGTCGGAGCAGGTGTCGGCGTAGGAGCCGGAGTGTTGCCGCCCTGGTTGTTATTGCTGGTCTGGCCACCGTTGTTGGTGTTCTCGGTCGTACCGGCAGTCTCGTTGCTCACCGTGGCCTTCTCGGCGGTGCTAGCGTTGATGCCGGCCTGCAGCGCGGCATTGGCCTCGGCCTCGGCGGCAAGCTCGGCCTGCAGCTGCGAATCCAGGGAATTTACGACGTTCTGGGCTTCAGCCTGCTGGGCGTTAAGCTCGTCGACCTTCTTTTGCGTAGTGGCGACGTTCTTCTCCTGCTCGGCCTGCTTATCGGTGAGCTGCTGCTTAAGCTCCTTTACCTCTTGAATGGTCTGAGCCTGCTTATCGGAAACTTTGCCGTAGTAGAACAAACGGTTGAGCATATCGCTCAGGTCATCGACACCCGTCAGAACCTGAAGTAGGCTCAGGCCGCCGGTTTTGTACTCGCCGGCGACATAGGTCGACAGCTTGGACTGACCATCGGCGATCTCCTGCTGCTTTTGCGTGATCTCGCCAGCAGTCTGATCGAGCGCCTGCGTCTGCGTGGCGAGCTCATCGTAAATCTGCTGGGTTTGGGTACCGATCTGCTCGAGCTTAGTACGAGCAGCGGCAAGGGCGGATGCGGTATCGGCGTAGGCAGGAGCCGCGAGGCCCAAGCCCAAAACACAAGCGAGGGTTGCCGTAGCAGCGCAGCGTGCCATGTTTTTATGCGTGTTTGCTGTGCGCATGTAGCTTCCTTTCCAGTAACTAAGGGTAACGGCTAGTCCACCGTCACCAGGCTAAAGAGCTCCACATCGTCATCAGACGGCGTGAGCTTCTCGCGCGGGTTGAGAAACGCAAGCTCAAGGATACAACCGTAACCGACAAGCTTTGCGCCCATATCTCGCACCAGTTTACCTGTTGCCTCGACGGTTCCGCCCGTCGCGACCAAGTCGTCCAGAATCAACACGGTATCTTTAGAGCTGATAGCGTCGGCATGGATCTCAATTGAATCGGTGCCGTACTCGAGCTCGTAGCTCTGGCTCACGGTCTCGCGCGGCAGCTTACCCGGTTTACGTGCGGGAACAAAGCCGGCGCCAAGGGCTACAGCCACCGGTACGCCTACCATAAAGCCTCGAGCCTCTGGGCCCACGACCTTGGTGATTCCCATGCCGGCAAAGTGCTCGGCGAGGGCATCGGTCATGGCTTTGAGCGCCTCGGGATTGCCGAAGAGCGGCGTGATGTCTTTAAAGATGACTCCGGGCTCGGGATAGTCGGGGATGTCGACGATTTGAGATTCGAAGTCGTACATTGCATGACCTTTCAATGGGTTGCCGGATAAGCGGCAGAGGTTATTTGGCCGCGGTGGCGGTGCCGGAGTGCGAAGGGGCGACGACCTTGAGCGGCTTTACGAGAGAATCCTCGTGCGAAGCCGGCGCGTCTGCCTCTTCGTTTTTGGCCTTGGTGGACTCGGAGCGAGTGATTTCCTCATCGAGTGCATCGATGTCGGCGTCCTCGACCACGGCGTTGAGCGACTCAAAAACGCGGTTCTTGAGCAGCGCAGTGTGCACACCTTCCGTCAGGTCGTGAAGCTTCTTAAACGCACGCTCGAGCTTGGCGTCGCGCTCGTCATCGGAAGTATCCATTCCGAGCATGCTCACGAGCACCTGCTCAAACATCGAGGACTCGCGGTTGGCGGAAGACACGTACTGACGCAGGTTGCGCGGCTCGATATGGAAGCGTGACAGCTCGGAGCAGTAGCGGATGATCGGAAAATCGCGGCCATCGACAAGCTCGCGATTCTGCGGACTCTTGATGATGCGAATGAGGTCGTTCTCGGCGAGCGACCGGATAAACGAAATCTCGACGCCCAACATATCGGGAATGGTCTCGATGGGATGCAGCTTTTGCTTAGTCTCCTTGGGCTCAGTCTTGAGCGGAACATCGGACAGCAAGCCAACCTCGTAGGCGAGCGTTGACAGGTCCGTGGCGTTTTCCAAGCGCTGCTTAATCACGTTGAGCGGCATGTAGCGAGTCTTCTGCAGGTGCAGAATGACCTCCAGGCGATCAACGTCCTCCTTGGAGTACTGACGGTATCCCTTTGGCGTACGATGAGGGGTAATGAGCCCCTCATCCTCTAGAAATCTAATTTTTGAGTTCGAAAGATCGGGGTATGCGCCTCGAAGTAGGTTGACGACTTGGCCGATACTCAGATAGTTGCGTTCGGCCATGCCCTACTCACCGGTTTCGATGCGCTCCGGCGTGCTCTCGTGGTAGATGAGCGTAAACGTACCGATCTGGACGGAAGAACCGTCGTGCAGCGGGGCTGCATTGACGATGGCACCGTCGACCCAGGTGCCATTGAGCGAGCCCAAGTCCTCGATGCGAGCGCCGAGGCCCTCGCGAATAATGCGCGCGTGGCTGCGCGAAACGGTCATGTCATTGAGGAAGATGCCGTTCGCGGGATCGCGGCCGATGGTGGTCACGTCGTCCTCGAGTTCAAAAGCGGCACCAGTCTGCGGACCCTTGACGATGGACAGAACGGGGGCGGTGATGCGCACGTTGGCCATGAGGTCGGGAACGGTGACGTCGCTTGAAGGAACGCGGAATACGCAGGTAGCGTCCGCGGTCTTATCATTCTGAGGCATATTGTTAACCATGTTGTCCATGACAACCCCTAACTTATCGCGGACGTGCCGCAAATAATGAACCGTACGTAATCATACCCCAACGAATCAGTCTTCGATTTCAGGGTTCAGAAAGTCGATGTCCTCGTCCTCGGGATGCGCGAGAGCCTGTTTAATGGCCACTCCGCCCTTAATGGAGTAGATGACAGCCGTGAGCATGGAGAAGATCACACCGCCGTACACAAAGAAGATGCCGAGGGGCACCGAGCTTCCGTTGAGGCCCGGGAAGGCCTTAAGGGTTGAAGGTAAAAGATGCAGGCCGTCAATAACGGGGAAACCGAGCAGCATGAGCGAGAAGCCGGTCATGAGCAGCGCAGTGGCAATCTTTCCGGGAAAGACGACATCGATGGGTCGACGGTGATAATGACGAACGATAAGCGTGCCGATGCCCAGATAGATGTCGCGGCCAATAATGAGCACGCAGACCCAGATGGGCAGCTCTCCGCGAACCACCAGTCCAAGTACGCCGGTGAACAGCAGCGCACGGTCGCAAATGGGATCCATGACCTTGCCGAGCCACGAGACCGTCTTAGTCATGCGGGCGATCTGGCCGTCCATCCAGTCGGTGGAGGCGGCAACGGCGTAGATTGCGATGGCGATGACGCGGTTGTTATCCGTCACAAACAGGTACAGAAATACCAGGGTGAGGATCAGGCGCGTAAAGGTGATGAAATTGGAGATCGTAAAGATCTTATTCGACGGGTAATCGGAAGTGCCGATAAGCTCCTTTTTGATCTTCTTTTTGATGCCCACAGGACTCCCCCGCTGGTTAACGACAAAACTTTCGATACTATACCCGTTCCGGCGATGTCTATCCAGCGTAAGCATAGAGAGTCCAGACATGTGGAGGACGGTATCGGGCAGGATGTCTATCGCTTTTGTGTACGTCAGCCTCCAAAAATGACATTTTATGTCTGACGTTGAACGAAGCTGGTTGATAACAAGCAGGTGGAATAAACATGGAGCCCGACACCTCTCGCGCAATCGACGCGCGGCAAGGGTCTGGCCCATCTCATATGTTGCCAACGCTAACGGTGAACCTGAGCGCCCGGGCACATTCTTTGTTGGCTGAAACCGGCATAGCAACTAGCGGAAGGCATCATCGAAGGAGTGTGCTGGAAAGCACCCGTCTCCTTAACTGTTAGAAATGCAAGTTAATAATCTATGTGGTCAATATAATACCGTTGAACCCGCGTATCGATACCGCCCAGCCA
>USCS01000120.1 GCA_900552875.1 uncultured Collinsella sp.
GGAAAACATCTGGATAAAGCGGCGATAGCTATCCCAGGCAAAACGCGGGTTCTGCGTCTGCGCGATGAGGCCCTGGACAGAATCGTCATTGAGGCCCAAGTTGAGGACCGTGTCCATCATACCGGGCATGGAGAACGGAGCGCCCGAACGAACCGACACGAGCAGCGGATCGGAGGCGTCGCCGAGCTTCTTGCCACAGCGGGCCTCGAGGTCGGCCTCGGCGGCAACGATCTCATCGAGTGCGCCCTCCGGCCACACGTTACCGGCACCGGAATACTCGACGCAGGTCTGGCAGGTAATGGTAAAGCCACCGGGAACCGGCAGGCCGATGCGGCTCATCTCGGCAAGGTTTGCGCCCTTGCCGCCAAGCACGAAGTTCATGGACTTGTCGCCCTCAGTGACACAGGTGCCCTGGGCGTCGGTTCCAAAACGGTAAACCCTCTTGCAATCGCTCACGATACTTCCCCTTCCATGCACTTACGCGCACGACCGCGGTAACGAATCGACCCGCCGGATGCGGGCCGTGAGGGAACTATACGGCCGGATTTGAACGGGCTTGAGCAGAGGATACGCGGTTTCGTAAACGTGCTAAAACTGGCGGTAAACGGTAGGTAAAGTTGGTTACCTTATGAAGATACCACTACAATAAAAAAGCAGGTCAGATGCGATATTTTTGCTAAATCGCTTTATCAAAATGCTACTAATATTAGGCGCGGCGGGTGGCTCGGCGGGCGCGAGCTTCTTGGATTTCCTCCAAGTGGCTAATGATCTCGGAGGCGCTCTCCTCGATCGCCTTGCCGTCGGTACGCACCACAAAGCAGCCTAGCCGCTTCATGAGGGAACGGGCTTCCTCAAGCTCGCTGCGCACGCTCTCGGGCTCGGCATAGGAGCCGGCAACGGCACGGGCGTAGTCATCGCCCAAGCGGCTATCGCGAATCTCAGAAATAACGTCGACGGTCGAAATCAGGCCGAACAGGCGCATCGGGTCAACCTCGTAAATCGACTTCGGCGGCTCCACGCCATGGGCCAACGGAACATTGGCAACCTTGTAACCCTGATAGGCCAAATACATCGACAGCGGCGTCTTGGACGTGCGCGATACGCCCAGCAGCACGATATCGGCACCCGACAGATCGTCGCAGCCGCGCCCGTCATCGTGCTCAACGAAATACTCCATGGCCTCGATACGATGGAAATAGCGGTCATCGGTCCTGTGAATCACGCCCGCAACGCCCTTGGGCGGCACACCGATGAGCGACGACAGCACGGCAAGCGTCGGGCCGATCAGGTCGACCGAGCGAATATGCAACATACCCAGGTAATCGAGCACACGGGCGCGAAGCGCCGGATCGACAATGGTATGGAACACGGCAATATCGCGATGGTCGGCATCGACGCGAGGTCCCACAAACGACTTAACCTGCTCCACCGAGGTCACCTTAGGCAGGCGCAAGAGATGAAAAGTCCCTTCATCAAATTGCCCGGACGCCGCAAGCACCACCTCACAAGCGGTATCGCCGAGCGAGTCGGAGATAACGATAACGGTGGGACGAGCGGTGACCGGGCAATCCATGCGGGGCTCCTTTTGCGCTTACGCGCAGGCTGGCTTACTTTTTGCGGGCAAGCTCACCGATGTTTGCGATGCCGGAGAAAACGGCCTCGAAGCGGTTGAGCAGCTTAAGGCGATTATCGCGGAGCTGCTCGTCCTTGTCCATGACCATGACCTCATCGAAGAAACGGTCGATGGGAGCACGCAGGGCGGCAAGGGCGGCAAATGCGGCCGGGTAATCCTCGGCAGTAAGGGCGACGTCGACAGCAGTCTGAGCAGCCTCGGAGGCGTCGGCAAGCGCGAGCTCGGCCTCGCCCATCAGGCTGCGGTCGTACTCCGCACCCAGCTCGGGCTTGGAGATGTGCGCGGCGCGGGCATAGGCGGTCGCCAGGTTGTCGAACGTCTCAGCGTCGTTCTTGCGGGCCTCGTCGAGGGCGGCGCAGCGGGCGAAGAAGACGGACGGGGCGATGATGTGCACCGCGGAGACGGCGGCAACGGTATCGGCAGGAATCTTCTCGTCGCGGGCCATGCTCACCAGGCGGCCGTGGAAGAAGTCACGGACCTGCTGGGCGACCTCGGCGGCGTCGAACTCAATGCCCTGCTCACTGTAGAGCTCGAGGGCGAAGTCGATGAGCGACGTGGGGTCGATCGGCAGACGGTCGCGCAGGATGTTGATGATGCCGATAGCGGCACGACGCAGCGCATAGGGGTCGGAGGAGCCGGTCGGGGGCTCGCCGATGGCAAAGATACCGGCAATGGTATCGAGCTTGTCGGCACAGGCCACGATGCAGCCAGCGATGCCCTCGGGCAGCTCGTCACCGGCAAAGCGGGGACGATAGTGATCGCGAATGGCGTGGGCGACCTCGTCGTTCTCCCCCATCGCGGTGGCGTAGTAACCGCCCATCACGCCCTGCTGGCTCGTGAACTCGACGACGGCGTTGGATACCAGGTCGGCCTTGCACAGGTGCGCGGCGCGAGCAGCGTCAGCGGCAAGATGAGCGCCCAGATGAGCCTCGCGGGCAATAGCGAGCGCGAGCTGCTCGATGCGCTCGGACTTGGCGAGCACGCTACCGAGCTTCTCCTGGAAGGCGACCTTAGCCAAACGCTCGCGGAACTCATCGAGGGAGATCTTCAGGTCCTCCTCATAGAAGAACTTAGCGTCGTCCAGACGGGCGCGCACGACGCGCTCGTTGCCGTCGATCACGCGCTCGGCGTTCTCGGGCTTGCTGTTGGAGACGACCACGAACTCACGCGTGAGCTTGCCCTCGCCGTCATAGATCGGAAAGTAGCGCTGGTTAGTGAGCATGGACTCGCAGATGATCTCATGCGGGACCTTGAGGAACTCCTCATCGAAGGTACCGACGAGCACCGTCGGCCACTCGCAGAGGTTAATGACCTCCTCAAAGACCTTCTTGGGCGTGTCGACATGACAGCCGGGGCGAGCGGCCTCGACCTCGGCGATACCGGCAAGGATGGCCTCGCGACGACGCTCGGCAGAAAGCACGCCGGCGTCCTCGAGCACCTGCTCGTAGACGGCGGGGCTGGCAACCACATGGTCGCCAGGGCCAAGTACACGATGACCGCGCGTGGTGTTGCCGCTCGTCACGTCGGCAAACGACACGGGCACAACATCCTCGCCCAAAAGGCAGCAGATCCAGCGGACCGGACGAACAAAAGTCGCATGCTCGTGACCCCAGCGCTGGCTGCGGTAGTTGGGCCACTGCAGGCCGGCGATGGTCTTCTCGCACAGAGCGGTCAGAATCGGCGTAGCCGGTGCGGAGGGAATGTTCTTCTCGGCAAAGACATACTCGCGACCGTCGGTGTCCTCGCGACGGACCAGGTCCTCGGCAGCCACACCGCACTTGCGGGCAAAGCCCTGGGCGGCCTTAGTGGCGTTGCCGTCGGCATCGAAGGCAATGTTTGCCGCAGGGCCGCGCTTGACTTCGTGAACCTCGTCGGTCGCGGTGGCGACATTAGCCACGAGCGCGGCAAGACGGCGCGGGCTCGAGATCACGCGGACCTCGCCGTGGGCCAGACCGGCCTCGTCGAGACCCTTGGCGATCATGGTGCCAAGCTGCTTGACGGCATTGTTCAGCGGTGCGGAGGGCATTTCCTCCGTACCGATCTCAAACAGGAAATCTTTAGCGTCTGCCATGGCTTACGCCACCTCGCCTTCCTGGTCGGCATTCTCGTTGACTCCGGCGACCTCGGCCATATAGGCCTCGCAGCACGCCTTGGCGACGGCACGGACGCGCAGGATGTAGTTGGCACGCTCGACTGCGGACAGCGCACCGCGGGCATCGAGCAGGTTGAAGGCATGGCTGCACTTCATGACGCAATCGTACGCCGGCAGCGGAAGCTTGCGCTCCAGGCAGGCATGGCACTCGGCCTCGTAGTCGTCAAACTTCTGACGCATCATCTCGACGTTGGCGACCTCAAAGTTATAGGCACTGAACTCGCGCTCGTTCTCGAGGAACACGTCGCCATAGGTCATGGGCGTGCCGTCGGGCAGATAGCTCCACACCAGGTCGTAGACCGAGTTGACGCCCTGGGCGTACATGGCGATACGCTCCAGGCCATAGGTGATCTCGACGGGCACGGGGTCGACCTCGATGCCGCCCACCTGCTGGAAGTACGTAAACTGCGTGACCTCCATGCCGTTGAGCCAGACCTCCCAGCCAAGGCCCCAGGCGCCAAGGGTCGGGCTCTCCCAGTCGTCCTCGACAAAGCGGACGTCATGGTCGTTGGGATCCAGACCGATAGCGGCAAGAGACCCCAGGTAGAGCTCCTGGGCGTTGACCGGAGAGGGCTTGATGAGCACCTGGAACTGATAGTAGTGCTGCATGCGGTTGGGGTTCTCGCCGTAGCGGCCGTCGGCAGGACGGCGGCAAGGCTGAGCATAGCAGGTGCGCCACTCGGCGGGACCGAGCGAGCGCAGCGTGGTCGCGGTGTGGAAGGTACCGGCACCGACCTCGGAGTCATAGGGCTGCATAATGACGCAGCCCTGCTCGCCCCAGTACTGCTGGAGGCGCAGGATGATGTCTTGGAAGGAAAGCGATGAAGCGTTCATGCCTCTAATATCCCCTCGTCGAAACGATTACACGGTTAGGTACTGTACTATAGCGGTTTTTAGTCGATAGCGCCGATGCGGTTGAGCGGCCAGTAGCGCACAAGCGCCACAGCGATCAAATCAGAGCGATCGACGGGACCAAAGTAGCGTGAGTCGGCAGAGTTTTCGCGGTTGTCGCCCATCACCCACACGCACCCGTCGGGAACGGTGTAGGGATAGCTTACCTGAGCGCCGGGCGCTTGGACCGAAAGCGGCCAGCTCATGCCCGTCGTATAGTCCTCGTCGAGCGCTTGGCCGTCAACGACCACCTTGCCATCCTGCAGGTCGACCGTCTGGCCGGCCGTGGCAATAACACGCTTGACAAGAACATCATGCTCGGAGGTGCCATCGGGGTTGTGAAACACCACGATATCGCCCTGCTTGACGAGCTGACCGAGCTCAAGGCTCACCTTTTGTGCCAGGATCTGGTCGCCAATCTCGATCGTGTCCTCCATAGAGCCGGTGGGCACCACAAAGGGCTCGACCACAAAGGTGCGGATCAGGAAGGTGGCCACGAGCGCGATCGCGATGACCGCGATCCACTCAAAAGCGCCCCTCAACGCGGAATGTTGCGTAGGAACCATACTCACTCCTCGCTCTGCGAATACGAAGCGTCAAGGATCTCCTGCGCGTAA
>USCS01000121.1 GCA_900552875.1 uncultured Collinsella sp.
CGTTGAGGAAGCCCGGCAGCTTGCCGTTGCGGGCGGCGTCCATAAAGTCCGAAGCCAGCGACTCCTCAAGGATCTCGGAGCAGGCGGCGACGCACTCGTCGCAGATAAAGATATTGGTCGGGCCCTTAACAAGGCGACGAACCTGCCCCTGCTCTTTTCCGCAGAAGGAGCAGCGGATAGGGTTGCCGTTCTCGTCGAAGTTGTCCTGCATGTTACCGGCCATCCTAGGCGTCCTTAGCGGCGAGGTCGCGCGAGGTGACGATGCGGTCGATCAGGCCGTAGTCGAGGGCCTCGGCAGCGGTCAGGTAATTGTCGCGCTCGGTATCGGCCTGGACCTTCTCGATGGGCTGGCCCGAGGCATCGGACAGGATCTGATTGAGCTCGCGACGGGTCTTCTTAATCTCCTCGGCCACGATCTCGATCTCGGTCTGCTGACCCTGGGCACCGCCGCTGGGCTGGTGAATCATGACCTTGGAGTGCGGCAGGCAGAAGCGCTTGCCCTTGGCGCCGGCCGAAAGCAGCACGGCGGCCATGGACGCGGCCATACCGACGCAGATGGTGGAGACCTGTGGCTTAATGAAGTTCATGGTGTCCAGAATAGCCAGGCCGGAGTAGACCTCGCCACCGGGCGAATTGATGTAGAGCGAGATATCCTTCTCGGCATCCTGGCTCTCAAGATGCAGCAGCTGGGCAACGACCAGGTTGGCACTGACGGAGTTGATCTCCTCGCCCAAAAAGATGATGCGGTCGTTGAGCAGGCGCGAATAGATATCGTAGCTGCGCTCGCCGCGCGGCGTCTGCTCGATAACGTATGGCACGAGGGCGGAATCGAACTTAGCGATCATACGCATCTCCATTTCTCTCTTGCGGACCAAATTGGTTCTAGATAAACGTACGGTGCCCGCATGCTATGCATTGGCTGGCACCGTACGAAGCAACCGGATAACCGGTGTATAACTTTACCCCATCACGGGCGCACGCACGCGCTCGCAGGCAAGGTGGCGAGAATTACTCGGCGTCCTTGGCGGTCTCGTCGACCTCGGTCACCTTGGCGTTCTCGACCAGGTGGTCGACGGCCTTGGAACGACGGATGGACTCGCGGACGGCAGGCATGCGGCCATCGGCGATGAACTCGGCCTTGGAAGCCTCGACGTCCTTGACACCGGCCTTCTCGAACTCGGCGTTGATGTCGTCCTCGGTGACCTCGATCTTGAGCTCACGGGCGAGGGCGTCCAGAGCCAGGGACTCACGGGCAACGTCGTTGGCCTGCTTGTGCAGGTCGCCGATGAACTGCTCCATGGTCAGGCCGGAAGCGGGCAGCCAGGTGTCGAGGGTCATGCCGCGGGCAGCGAGGTTGGACAGGAAGTTCTGGCCAAGCTCCTCAAAGACGGACTGCTCGTAGTCGGCATCCATCTCGTCGAGCTGCAGACGCTCGGCGAGAGCGGAGACGCAACGGTTCTCCTTCTCGGCCGGGAGGCGGGAAGCCTTGTCCTGCTCGATCTCGATCTTGATGGCGTCGCGCATGGCGTCGATGCTGTCGAAGCCAAAGTCGGACTTGACGAGCTCGTCGGTGAGCTCGGGGGTGTTGCGGACCTTGATGCCCTTGACGGTGACCTCGACAGTGTGGGTCTCGGCCTCCTCGCCCTCCTCGACCTCGTCGGTCCAGGTGACGGTCTTGACGTCGTCAACGTTAGCGCCGATCAGGGCCTCGTTGAACTCCTTGGGGTTGCTGTCGCTACCGGCGATGAGCATGCGGCCCTCGGCGGCAAAGTTGTCGGCGTTCTCGACGGCCTTGAGGTCGACGGTGACGTAGTCCTCGGCCTCGACGGCACGACCCTCGACGTCCTCGAAGGTAGCACGGTAGTTGAGGAGCATCTCGACCTGGTTGTTGATCTCGGACTCGGTGACCTCCGCGGGAGGCATCTCGATCTCGACGGCGTCGAAGGAGGAGAGCTCGGCGGCAGGACGCAGGGAGAACTCGACGGTGTAGGTGTAGTCCTCGTGATCCTTGGCGAGGTCGAGCTCCTTGTAGTCACCGTTCTTGGTGGGGACGATGTCCAGCTCGTTGAGGACGGCGGGCTCGTTGGCGGCGATCAGGTCGTTGGTGGCCTGAGCGAGGGTAGCCTCGGCGCCAAGTGCGGAGTCGATGACCGGACGGGGAGCCTTGCCAGCGCGGAAGCCCGGGAAGCGGTACTTCTTGGCGGTGTCCTTGTAGGCCTTCTTGATCGCGGCGTCGACGTCGGCGGCCGGGATGGTGACCGTAGCGGTGAGCTTGGCGTCCTTGACGTCAGAAGCGGTGATGTTCAACACGTTCCTCCTCATACTGCCCAGCTTATCTGAGGTGCTGGTACCTTTATGCAACAAAGTGTCGCGACGGCCGGGGCCGACGCAGGTGCGATGGTGCGGGCGAAAGGACTCGAACCTTCACGGGAATCCCACCAGAACCTAAATCTGGCGCGTCTACCAATTCCGCCACGCCCGCATGAGCGCACAGACTAGGAATGATAGCAGATACGAACGGCAAGCGCACGCACACCTTTTACAGGCTCACGACCTCACCACGAGTGCGAAAGGCGGGGCGAGTTGCCCCGCCCCGCCAATTACGACTTGCTCGCTGACCCACTACTCCCCTAGCAGGGCCTTCTCGGGCGTAATCGGCAGCGAGCGCACCTGGTGGCCGGTGGCGTGTGCCACGGCCGATGCCACGGCGGCGAGCGGCGTGTTGATGACGACCTCGCCGATCGACTTGGCGCCAAACGGGCCCGTCGGCTCGTAGCTCGGCTCAAAGGCCACGCGAATGCTGCCGATATCCAGGCGCGTGGGTAGCTTGTAGCTCATAAAGTTGCCGGTGCGCAGGCGACCGCGGTCGTCGTGCTCGACGATCTCGTAGAGCGCATGGCCTATACCCTGGGCAATGCCGCCCTCGGCCTGGACGCGCGCGAGCGCCTCGTTAATAACGGTGCCGCAGTCCACAGCCGCCGCGTAGTCCACCACGGTCACCTTGCCGGTGGCCTTATCGACCTCGACCTCGGCAATGCCGGCCATAAACGGCGGAGGCGAAACGGGCAGGCAGGCAGAGGCATGCGAGGTGAGCGCGTCACCGCCCGCGATGTTCTTGACGCACAGGTTGGCAAAGTCGCGCAGCGTGAGGTAGCGGTTCTGCTCGCGCGCGGCACGCTCGTCGGACAGGCGCACATACTGACCATCAAAGACCACATCGGCGGCGTCCACGTCCCACATCTGGGCGGCCTTGGCGCAGATCTTCTCGCGCAGCTCGGTCGCGGCGTTCTTGGCCGCCAGGCCCGTCACGTACGTGCCCGAGCTCGCGTACGAGCCGGCGTCGAACGGCGACACGTCGGTGTCCACGCCGCGAACCACGATCAGCGAGCTTTCAACGCCCAGCTCCTCGGCGGCAATCTGCGCCAGGATCGTGTCGACACCCATGCCGTTATCGGTGGCGCCGGTGCCGATGGTAATGAAGCCGTCCTCTTCCAGGCGCATGTCGATGCCGGCGATATCCACGTTGGAGATGCCCGAGCCCTGCATGGTGAGCGCGCAGCCCAGAGCACGCACGCGGTCGCCCAGGTCGACGGCAAGCGGCTTGTCGCGCCAGCCGATCATGTCCATCGCGCGCAGCAGGCAGCGGTCGAGCGCGCAGGCGTTGAGCTTCTCGTTGTAGTACTGCGGCATGATCTCGCCCTCGCGCACGATGTTCTTAAGGCGCAGGTCGGCGGGATCCATGTGCAGCATGTCGGCGAGCTCGTTGACGGCGCTCTCGACGGCAAACTGGCCCTGGGTGGCACCGTAGCCGCGATACGCGCCGCCGCGGTTGGTATTGGTGTAGACGGCGTCCCAGCTAAAGCGGCTCGCCTTCACATGGTTGTAGATGGGCAGGCTCTTGTGGCCCGAAAGGCCAATCGTCGTGGTAGCGTGCTCACCGTACGCGCCGGCGTTGGACAGCGTGTGCAGATCGATGGCCGTGATGGTGCCGTCGTTCATGGCGCCCAGCTTAACGGTCATCTGCATCTGGTGGCGCGAGTTGCCCGCGGTAATGGTCTCCTCACGGGTGTAGCAGCAGTAGCTCGGACGGCCGGTCTGCTGCGTCACAAACGCCACGAAGATCTCGCAGCAGCCCGTCTGCTTGGAGCCAAAGCCGCCGCCGATGCGCGGCTTAATGACCTGCACCTGCGACTGCGGGATATCGAGCGACTGCGCGACCATGCGACGCACGTGGAAGGGCACCTGCGTGGAGGTGGTCACCGAGATACGCCCGAACGCGTCAGTTGTCGCAAAGGCGCGGAAGGTTTCCATGGGCGCGGTCTGCGTGGCCTGGCTGGTATAGGTACGGGTGAAGACGATGTCGCTCTGGGCGAAGGCCTCGTCCAAGTCGCCAAAATCGCTGGTACCGCTGCACACCAGGTTGCGCGAGACATCCCCGCCCTGCGGGAACATAAAGGTCACGTCGCCCTCGGGATGGACCACGATGTCATTATCGAGTGCCTGGGTAAAGTCGAGCAACGGCTCGAGCACCTCGTAGTCGACCTTGATGAGCTTGAGCGCCTTGTCGGCAGCCTCCTCGGTCTCGGCGGCGACGATCGCCACCTCCTCGTTTTGGTAACGGACGAGATTCTCGAGAATCAGGCGGTCGTAGGGACTCGGCTGCGGATAGCTCTGGCCGGCGATGGTAAAGCGGCGCTTGGGCACGTCCTCGTAGGTATAGACGCCCACGACGCCGGGTACCTTCAGGGCGCGCGACGTATCGATGGAGCGAATCTTGGCGCGCGCATACGGGCTGCGCTTGAGCTTAACGATCAGGGCGCCGGCGGGCACCATGTCGCCCGTGTAGACGGGACGACCCTCGAGCAGCGCCTTCGAGTCCTTCTTGGGCTGCTTGTGGGTGATCTGCTTGTAGGAGACGCCGTCGCAGCTGGTGTCGTTGACGGGCAGCTCGGGCATCTCGAAGCCTACCTGCACGCCGGACTCGTTGAGGAAGCGGACGATGGCGCGCAGCTGGCTCTCGTAGCCGCTGCAGCGGCAGAGGTTGCCGGCCAGCTGGCGCGACAGCTCCTCGCGCGTGGCAACGAGGCTTGGGTCCTCCTTGGCGGCGCGGGCAAGCGCCAGTACGTTCATGATGAGGCCGGGGGCGCAAAAACCGCACTGCTCGGCGCCTTCAGCAGCCATCGCACGGGCAAGCGCCTCGGACTCAGCCTTAAGGCCCTCGAGCGTGGTGATGGTATGGCCCTCAACACGGGCGGCGGGAACCGAGCAGCTCAGCACCGGATCG
>USCS01000122.1 GCA_900552875.1 uncultured Collinsella sp.
AACGGGGCGCTGAGCAGGCGCGTGGGACCGCCGTTCGCCTGCACAAGGCATGTGAGCGCCATGACCAATTGTGGTGTGGCGGCGTTGTCATCTGTTCCGGCGGCGGCATCGCAGCGCTTCGTCGCTCTCCGCGCATGGGACTCTTGCGGCGACCGTTTTCGGAAGCGATGGATAAGCTTGTGGGCGCTGTGCGCATGGGCTGCTCCGTCGAGCATGCACAGCGACTTGGCGGCGGCAATGCCGCCAACGTCGACGCCGACGGCATGGTTTGCGCCGAGCCAGCCGTGCCCGCGCCGATCTGGCGAGGCGTTCTGAAACGTCTGGGCGCCCACGCTCAAACAAAAATCTAAATTAAATAACAGCCCAGTCAACGGCTTCGTGCCAACGCTCAACAAGACGCTCCAGGCGCCAGGCGGCATTGGCGGGACTTGTCGAGGGCAGGACAATAGCAGGCAGCCCCGTCCGATCTTGCAAGTAGCGTTTGTAGAGTCGCCCTGCCGTACCGCCGTTACAGACAACGACCTCAATCGACGCGGCATCGGTAATGCGCTCGATATGTGCCGGCACAACGTTGCGAATGCTCGCGTCGCTCGAGCCCTTAATGTCGCAGCTCTCGATCACATCCCAAACGGCCACGCCGCCGCTCAGCAGCATGGAGCGCTTGGCGGCAATCGAGGCGTCGAGCGTCGCGGGCTCACCGCTTGCCAAAGGATCGCCCTCGTTGGGCGGCACAGGCACACCGAGGCACGCGGCCATCACGCGCCAAAAGCGATTCTGAGGGTTGCCGTAATAAAAGGCATTGGCGCGCGAAAGCACCGAGGGAAACGACCCCAGCACCAAAACGCGCGAGTGCTGGTCGAACACAGGCTCAAACCCATGCTCAATATGTTGATAGCCTTCGTCAGATACGGCCATGGGCTAGGCTCTCAACAGATAGCGCACCTCGTAGGGTGCAAGCTCAAGGGTACCCGTCAGCTCGACCGTGGGCGCATCGTCGGCAAGCAGGTCGACGAAGGACCCGTTGAGCTCGCCGGCGCCAAAGGTGTAAGGCTCACCCACGGCATTCACCGCCACGAGTACCGTCGCGCCGTCACAGGCGCGCTCGAACAGCAGCTGCTTGTTCTGGATCACCACGTTGCGATAGGCACCGTAGTTGAGAGCACGGGCAGCCGCGTCGTCGGCCGAGCGAAGGTGCGCAAGCTGCGTGATGAACGCCGTCAGCTCGTTGGGCGCAGGCTCATTGAGCGCAGGTCGCAGCGCCCAGTCGCCATCGGGGCCACCCTTTTCGCCGGCAATTCCCCACTCGCTGCCATAGTAGACGCACGGGATGCCCGGCATGCCAAAGAGCATGCCGTAGGCGGGACACAGACACGACTTGTCGGTGAGGATACTTGCCAGGCGCGGCACATCGTGGTTGTCGACAAACGACAGCAGATGTTTGCCGCGGTAGATGCACCACGGATCGCCGCCAAACTGGCGGTGCAGCGAATGGGCGATCTCGAACATGTTGACCGAGTTAAAGCTGGAGTACAGGCCCTTGTAGCACTCGTAGTTGGTGCAGGAGTCGAGCATCTCGTCGTTGACGATTTGGTTGTAGTAGCCGTGGAGCGTCTCGCCGATCAGCACAAAGTCGGGCTTGAGCTCACGGGTAAAGGCGTGCAGGCGGCGCATAAAGTCGCGGTCGAGCATATAGGCAACGTCCAGGCGCAGGCCGTCGACGCCAAAGACCTCGGCCCAGCGGCGCACGGACTCGAGCAGGTAATCGACCACAGCGGGATTTTGCAGGTTGAGCTTCACAAGCTCAAAATGGCCTTCCCAGCCCTCGTACCAAAAGCCATCGCCATAGCAGGAATCGCCGTCAAAGCTAATGTGGAACCAGTCCTTGTACGGCGAGTCCCACTTGCGCTCCTGCACATCGCGGAAGGCCCAAAAACCGCGGCCGACGTGGTTGAAGACGGCATCGAGCACCACGCGGATGCCATGGGCATGCAGCGTGTCGCATACGGCGGCAAAGTCGGCGTCCCCACCCAGGCGACGGTCGATATGGCGCAGGCTGCGTGTATCGTAGCCGTGGCTATCAGATTCGAGCGGTGGGTTGATAAGCACAGCGCCAACGCCGAGTTCCTGCATGTAGTCGGCCCATTGGGCGACCTTCATGATAGGAGCATCGGGGTTGGGCGCGGCGTTGGCAGCCTGGGCGAGCTCATCCTCGGCAACGGGCGCGGCGTTTTCGCGCGGAGCCCCGCAAAAGCCCAGCGGATAGATCTGATAGAACGTCGTCTCGTATGCCCACATAACAGCCTCCCGGTAAGCTCAACACAACGACATCCATTGTATGCCCAGCTTGTATCCTCTCCCCCAAAATAAGTTGCGGTGGAATAGTTCCTGTCTGGGCCTTCAGAAGCCTTAAACAGGAACTATTCCACCGCAACTGATGAGGGGACGTGATTAGGCGACGGGCTTGGCGCGGCGGATGGCCGGAAACAGCACGGTGATGGCGAGGATGACGCCCACGACGGCAATCGCCCCGCCCACAAAGCCGATCCAGGCGATACCGGGACCCGAAACCACGGCTCCGCCGATCGCGGTACCCGTGCCGATACCGAGGTTGAACAGGCCCGAGAAGATCGACATGGCGACGGCCGACGAATCTGCCGGCGTGTGCTTGATGAGCTCGGCCTGAAACGCCACGTTAAAGGCCGTGGCGCAGCAACCCCACAGTGCGCAGACGGCAAGCACTGTCACGAGCGACGATGCGGCCGGCCCCATGAGCAGCAGGGCCACCGGCACGCCGGAGAGCGTGATAGCCAAGAACGGGAAGCGATGCCCATCGAACAGGCGGCCAAACAGCCAGCTTCCGAGCAAACCAGAGCAGCCAAACGCCGTCAGCGTCATGGTAATGGCGCCCGCATCGACGTGCGCGACCTGCGCCAGGAAGGGCTCGATATAGCTGTAGCTTGCGTAATAGCCGGTCGCCATGAAGACCGTGACTGCGTAGAGCGCGATGAGGAGCGGGTTCTTGAGCAGCTCGGGCAGCTGTTTGACAGTAAAGCGCTCACCCGCCGGCATGGCCGGGAACACCGCTGCCTGGTAGACGACCGCGATGGCTGAGAGGCCCCCGACCACGGCAAACGTCATGCGCCAGCCCACGGCCAAGCCAATGGCGCGACCGAGCGGCAGGCCAAAGATCTGCGCGATGGACGAGCCCGTAGCGATCATGCTGATGGCGAGCGCTCCATGGCGGGTGTCGACCAGACGCGACGCCATGATCGAGGCGACCGACCAGAACACGGCATGTGCGCAGGCGACCACCAAGCGCGCGCAGACCAGGATGGGATAAGTCGGCGCCACAGCGGACAGGAACTGACCGAGCGAGAACACGGCCAGCACGCCCAGCAGCATCCGCTTGAACTCAAAGCGCGAGGCGAACACCATGAGCGGCAGCGACAGCAGCATGACGCCCCAGGCATAGACCGAGATCATGATGCCCGCCTGGGCCTCGGTGAGCGAGAACGACGCGGCGATATCAGTCAAAAGGCCGATGGGCATAAACTCCGACGTGTTGAACACGAACGCACAGCAGGTGAGCCCGACGAGCGGGAGCCACTGCCTGAGCGTGATGCCGTCTTG
Source organism: uncultured Collinsella sp. (assembly GCA_900552875.1). Classification (GTDB taxonomy): domain Bacteria; phylum Actinomycetota; class Coriobacteriia; order Coriobacteriales; family Coriobacteriaceae; genus Collinsella. Next base: position 3,631 of record USCS01000122.1, read on the forward strand.
CCTTGCCTGACTCATATATAACGTCTCCAATCATTTTGAGCGGAGGCGATTATATAGCAACGGCCCCGCATCCGTCAGCAACAGATGCGGGGCCGAAAACAATTCGATACACAGAGGTCGCGCCGTCAATTCATAACTAAGCCAACCCCAGCAACATGCCCGCCGAATGCACGACAAACGCCACGACCCAGGCGACCGTCACCTGAAACGCGAATACGGCCACGGCATAGCGTGCGCCCAACTCGCTCTTGACGGCGCCGATGGACGCCACGCAAGGCGGGTACAGCAGCGTAAAGACCAGGAACACGTAGGCGGTAAACGGCGAAAACATGGCTGACAGTGCCGCGGGCGACGTTGCGCCCAAAAGCACCGTGAGCGTCGAGATGACGCTCTCCTTGGCAATGAGCCCCGTGACGAGCGCCGTCGAGGCGCGCCAGTCGCCAAAGCCGAGCGGGGCCAGCACCGGCGCGATGATGCTACCCAGACCGGCAAGCAGGCTTTGCGACTGGTCGGCGACCACGTTAAAGCGGATGTCGAACGTCTGAAGGAACCAGATGACCACGGTCGCGGCAAAGATAATGGTAAAGGCCTTAGTGATGAAGTCCTTGGCCTTATCCCATGCCAGCATCACTGTCGTCTTGACGCTCGGCAGGCGGTAATTGGGGAGCTCCATGATAAACGGCACCGGGTCGCCCTTAAATGCCGTGCGGTTGAGCACCAAAGCCGCGACGCAGCCGACCACGATACCGATCAGATAGAGCGAGACCATGGCGGGAACCGTCGCCTGCGGGAAAAACGCCCCGCACAGCAAGCCGTAAACCGGCAGCTTGGCTGAGCAGCTCATAAACGGCGTGAGCATGACCGTCATCTTGCGGTCGTGCTCGGATGGGAGCGTGCGGGTCGACATGATAGCCGGCACGGTGCAGCCAAAACCGACGAGCATGGGCACGAAACTGCGGCCCGACAGGCCAAAGCGACGCAACACCTTATCCATGACAAAGGCCACGCGCGCCATGTATCCGGAGTCTTCCAGAATGGAGAGGAACAAAAAGAGCACGACGATAATCGGCAGGAAGGTCAGCACACTGCCCACGCCCGTAAGCACGCCGTCGACAGCCAGCGAGCGCACCACGTCGTTGGTACCGAACGCCTTGAGGCCCGCATCGGCCGAGGCGATGATGGCAGCGATACCGTCCTCCATGAGTCCCTGCAACGCCGCGCCGATCACGCCAAACGTCAGCCAAAAGACGAGGCCCATGATCACCAGAAACGCCGGAATGGCTGTGTAACGACCTGTCAGGATGCGGTCAATCTTGACGGAGCGCACGTGCTCGCGGCTCTCGTGCGGCTTGACGACGCAACGCCCGCACACGTCGCCGATAAAGCTAAAACGCATATCGGCCAGTGCAGATAGGCGGTCGGTGCCGGCCTCGCCCTCCATCTGGGTGATGATGTGCTCGATAGCGTCGAGCTCATTGCGATCCAGGTGAAGCGCCTCGGTTACCAGCTCATCGCCCTCGACCAGCTTGGTCGCCGCAAAGCGCACCGGGATGTGCGCCGTCACGGCATGGTCCTCGATCAGGTTAGCAATACCGTGGATGCAGCGATGCAGCGCACCGCCGTCCGGACCGTCGG
>USCS01000123.1 GCA_900552875.1 uncultured Collinsella sp.
ATCCAAGGGTTATACCCTAAGAGCAAACCACCCCTTTTAGGGGTGGTTTTGATTTGCGGGTTTTGTCTCACATAGTAGCTGTGTTTTATAACCCTCGTTTGTCGCATCTTCTGTGAACGGGCTACAATAACTTAGTCTGTGCGATATGGAGGTGAACATGGCTGAAGCTGGTATCGGCGTTGATATCGTCGAGATTTCCCGCATGAAATCAATTCTTGAAAAGACGCCGTCGTTTGCTCGGCGTGTGTTTACCGAAGAAGAGCGTGCGTATTGCGATGCATCATCGCGTCCCGCTGCTCACTATGCGAGCCGCTTTGCTTCGCGCGAGGCGGTGCTGAAAGCTCTTGGCACGGGTTTTAGTCAAGGTGTGGGTCGTAAGGATGTTTCGGTAACGCGTGATAAACTCGGCAAACCGAAGGCTCTGCTTTCTGGTCGTGCTCTCGAAATCGCCCAGGATTTGGGTGTTGTCGAGGTCGCTCTTTCTATTACCCTTACGGGTGACTTGGCTGTCGCTAATGCCATTGCAATCACCGAGGATGCTCGACCTAAGCCTAAGGAAGAAAAAGTGAGCAACAAGAAACGCGTTGCGCAGACATTTAAAGAGGCTCGCTCTGTTTTAGATGAGCTTGAGCAGCTGCAGAATTCAGCATTGACGGAGCACCTGGGCGATGCTTCGCAAGATACGCTAGGAGCATAGATGAAACCGGTTTTGAGTACCGAAGAAGTCGTTCGTCTCGAGGATATCATCGAACGCGAAGGGACTTCGAAGGCCGAGCTTATGGAGCTAGCGGGTGAGTTTGCCGCCAACGAGGTCTTGAAGCTCAATCCCGATCGGGTTCTCGTTCTGGTCGGTTTTGGTAATAATGGCGGCGACGGTTGGGTTGCCGCCGATATCCTGAGCCACAAGGGTGTGGACGTGGATATCGTTTCTCCGGTTGAGCCGGATGAGATTCCTGCTGCTTTGGCACGTCATGTTGCTCGTCGAACTGCCGGTCGCGATGTGCACGTTTGCGTCGGTCCCTCGCGTGACGAACTCGAGGTTTTGATCGATAAGGCGGATGTTGTTGTCGATGCCATTTTTGGTACCGGTTTCCACGGGAATCTGCGTTCGCCGTTCTCCATTTGGATTCCTACGGTCAATGAATGCGCCGATTGTGTCGTATCCATTGATGTCCCCTCGGGCCTGAATGCCGAGACGGGCGTTGTTGATGACGACTGCATTCGTGCCGAGCGCACGGTGACGATGATTGCGCCCAAGATTGGTCTGTATAGCGCTGATGGCCCTGAGTATGCTGGCGAATTGATCTGCGGCAATCTATACGACCGTCTTGACGAAGTCATCGATGATGTTGACCACGCCGCCGAGATTGTCGAGCCCGGTGACTTAGTTGATTACTTTGCTCCGCTACCATCGAATATCGATAAGTATTCCCGTGGCTCTGTGCTTATTGTCGCCGGATCTGCGCAATATCCTGGTGCTGCCATTATGGCGGCCAAGTCTGCAGCTCGCGCGGGTGCTGGTTACGTGGCAGTCGCGGCTCCTGACGCCTGTGCCAATCTCATTCGCATGGCACTTCCTTCGATTCCCGTCTTTGCTATTCCGTCTGATTCGCGCGGCTCCTTTGGCGCCGCTGCGCGCATGACGGTGTGCGAGATCGCAAAGAAGTACAGCTGCGTGCTGTGCGGTCCCGGTATGACGACGTCTGCTGGCGCTATGCAGGTGGTTTCGGGCTTGCTCGAGCTTGATGTACCGCTAATTTTGGACGCCGATGCACTCAACTGCCTTGCTAAGATTGCCATTGACGGTATTGATAGTAACCCCGAGATGTATCGTCGTGAGCAGCCGTTGGTTATGACGCCGCACTATCGTGAGCTTTCGCGTCTGGTTGCCGGTGACGAGGTGAACGACCTTGGTACCGCGATTGCAGCTGCGCAGAAGGTTGTCTGGGCTGCAGGCTCCGACAATCTGGTGGTCATAGCCAAGGGGCCGACGACGGCTATCTGTGGCGTTGAGCGCGTGCTGCTGCCACTCTCGGGTCCGGCTTCTCTGGCAACTGCCGGTTCTGGTGATGTCCTCGCGGGTATTTTGGCCGGCACGCTTGCCACCATGCGCGACGAGATGGATCGTTGGGAGCTGCTGTATTCGTACGCCGTCGCACTTCACAGCTACGCCGGTTTTGCCGCGGCGACGGAGTATGGTGAGAAGAGCGTTATCGCGACCGATCTTATCGACTTGATCGGTCCTGCCATGGAGCTGGCGGCAAAGGATGCGCTCGAAGATCTGGGAATCATGGACGAAGGGTCGGATGACTAATCATGAATAAAGCCGATTTGACGCGCTGGTCCTGGGTCGAGATCGACCGCGGGGCGCTCCGTCGCAACACGAGAGCCTATAAGAACTTGTTGAATCCGCGTCAGCGCCTGTGCTGCGTGGTCAAGGCCGATGCTTATGGTCATGGAGCTGTTGAGTGCGCTAAGATCATGTATTCGGCTGGTGCCGACATGTTTGCCGTGGCGACGGTTAACGAGGGCGTTGAGCTCCGACAGGGCGGGATTACGAAACCCATCCTCATCCTAAGCGAGCCGCCTATCGAGGCCATTCCGACGTTGCTCGAGTTTGATATCATGCCTTCGGTCTATACGTCTGATTTTGCTCTTGCGTATGGCGAATGTGCCGTCGCGGCGGGCAAAGTGGGCAAGTATCATCTCGCCATCGAGACGGGCATGAATCGTATCGGCGTTCACTACACGCAGGTGCTCGACTTTGTCCGCGGTATAAATTTCCATCGCGGTATTCAGTGCGACGGCGTATTTACGCACTTCGCCACGGCCGATGAACCTTCGGGCTGGGACTACAAGCTGCAGTGTCAGCGCTTTACCGAGGCCGTTCAGGCCATTAAAGATGCGGGTTTTGAGTGCGGTATCGTGCACTGCGCCAACACGCCGTCCTCGATGCTCGACCCCTCGATGCATTTTGATATGATTCGCGCCGGCGTTGGCTTGTATGGCATGCAGCCGTGCGAGCTGAGTGGCCGCGTGATGCAGCTTGATCCCGTTATGAGCGTCCATGCGCGCGTGACGCGCGTGGCACACCCTGCGATGGGTGAGGGCGTGGGCTACGGTTTTACCTACCGCGTACCGCGTACGCGCGTTCAGATCTGCACGCTGCCGATCGGTTATGCCGATGGCCTATCGCGTACGCTTTCCAATCGTATGGATGTGCTGTATCGCGGCGAGCGTGTGCATCAGGTTGGCAATATCTGCATGGACCAGTTTATGGTCGCCATTCAGTCCAACCCGGCACACGAGATTCCCGAGGCCGAGTATGGTGACGAGATGATCATTGTCGGCCGCGATGGCGATGCCGAGATCACTATGGACGAGATGGCCCGACTGCGCGGAACGATTAACTACGAGGTCGCCTGCGGCTTTGGCATGCGTCTCGACAAGGTCTACGTGTAGGAGCCGCTATGGGCGTCATGCACATCCCCGGCCATACCCATCAGGCACCACGTGAGGTCGCACTCGAGGAAATTGAGGCCGTTCTGGGCGATTGTCACCTCTGCCAGCTCTACCAGTCGCGTCACAATATCGTGTTTGGCGTGGGAAACCCCCGCGCTCGCGTGATGTTTATTGGTGAGGCGCCGGGCCGCAATGAGGATTTGCAGGGCGAGCCCTTTGTGGGGGCGGCAGGCGAGGACCTCAACGGCATTTTGTCGCTGGCGGGGCTCAAACGCGAAGACGTCTACATTGCCAACGTGCTTAAGTGTCGCCCGCCGGGAAACCGCAATCCACGTCCCGAGGAAGTGCTGGCTTGCTCGCCGTTTTTGCGTGAGCAGATTCGAAGCATCTGGCCCGATATCATCGTGACGCTCGGCAACCCCGCAACGCACTTTGTGCTCAAGACCGAGATCGGCATTACCAAGCTGCGCGGCAGGTTCCATCAGATGGGGCACTTTGTGGTGATGCCCACTTTCCATCCGGCAGCAGCGCTACGCAATCCAGCGTGGCAGGAGCTGCTGGAGGAAGACTTTAAGATGCTGGGCGACTATCTGGAGCGACATCCCGCACCAGAGGACGCCTCGGAATAATAAGGAGCATGTATGTCCCTGGAGCGCCTGGGGGTAGGTACTTACAAAACGACTTGCGCTGCCGATACAGAGTACTTTGGCGAGCTAATTGCACCGTGCCTTGAGGACGGCGATGTGCTCATCCTGACCGGTGGCCTGGGAGTGGGCAAAACTCACTTTACCAAGGGCGTCTCGCGCGGGTTGGGCGATGGGCATATGGTTACGAGCCCTACGTTTGCGCTCATGGCCGTTCACGATCAAGGTCGTATTCCGCTGTTTCACTTTGATCTATACCGCCTGGAGCATGCCTACGAGCTCGAGGATACGGGCATTTTCGATGTGCTGGGCTATGAGGGTGCTTGCCTGCTGGAATGGGGCGAACAATTCCAGGACGAGCTGACGGATGAGTATCTTTCGGTGACGCTCAAGCGTGATGAGGGCGACAGCGATGTGCGAACGATAACGCTTGAGGCGCACGGTGACCGCGCAATGGAGCTTTCCCATTTGATTGATAAGGCTGTACAAGATGAGCTTGCATAACGACAACGCGCTGGTGGTGGCGCTCGATACCTCGACCGACATGCTTGCCTGCGCGGCAAGCTGGATTGATGGGCAGACGGGCGAGACGAAGCTCGTGAGTGGCGACCACATGTGTCGCCGTCACGCCAACGTTGAGCTCGTGAATACCGTTGATGGCGTGCTGGCTCAAGCCGGTCTGGATCGCAGCGATGTTGGTTGCTATGTGGTCGGCCGCGGCCCGGGGTCCTTTACGGGTGTGCGCATCGGCATCTCCACTGCCAAGGGCCTCGCGCGTGGTGCCAATGTTCCGCTGCTGGGCGTGTCGACGCTCGACGCCTGCGCTTGGACGGCGTGGAAGGCTGGCGTGCGCGGCAAGCTTGGTATCTTGGCCGATGCTATGCGCGGTGAGGTATATCCGGCGCTGTATATGCTGGTCGATGAGGGTCCCGAGCGTCTGTTTCAGCGCGAGCGCGTGGTCAAGGCCGCCGTGGCGCTTGATGAGTGGCGTCAGACCGCGGGCTGGGATCAGGTTCAGCTAACTGGTGACGGTCTCGTGCGTTATGGCAAGCTGCTGGGTGAGGACGAGACGGCACGCTGCGTGGAGCGAGGCCTGTGGTGGC
>USCS01000124.1 GCA_900552875.1 uncultured Collinsella sp.
CCCTGCACGTAGGCGATACGCTGGTCGCTGGCCTTACCTACGGCCGCGTCCGCGCCATGCTCGACCCCAAGGGTCGCGCCGTCACCGAGGCCGGTCCCTCCGACGCTGTCGAGATCCTGGGTCTGCAGTCCGTGCCCAACGCCGGTGACGAGTTCCGCGTGTTCGAGGACGAGCGCGAGGCTCGCGCCCTTGCCGACGAGCGTTCGCTCAAGGCCCGTATCGAGGAGCAGAGCCGCGTCAAGCACGTCACGCTCGAGAACCTCTTCGAGACCATCGCCGACGCCGAGGTCAAGGAGCTCAACCTGATCATCAAGGCCGACGTCCAGGGCTCTATCGAGGCCCTTCAGGACTCGCTCGACAAGATGGATCAGTCCGAGGTTCGCATCAACACGATCCACTCCGCCGTTGGCGCCATCAACGAGACCGACGTCGTCCTGGCCGACGCCTCCAACGCCATCATCATCGGCTTTGGCGTCCGTCCCGACGGTAAGGCCCGCTCCGCCGCCGAGCGCGAGGGCGTCGAGATCCGTTGCTACGACGTCATCTACAAGTGCCTCGAGGAGCTCGACGCCGCCCGTATCGGCATGCTCAAGCCCACCGAGGTCGAGGTCGCCACGGGTACCGCGACCGTCCTGGACACCTTCAAGGTGCCCAAAGTCGGTATCGCCGCCGGTGTCCGCGTCGAAGAGGGCGAGATCGCCGCGACCGATTCCGTGCGCCTGGTGCGCGACGGCATCGTGGTCTTCAACGGCAAGATCGCCTCGATGCGCCACTACAAGGACGAGGCCAAGAGCCTCAAGAGCGGTTCCGAGGGCGGCATTGGCCTGGAGAACTTCCAGGACATCAAGCCCGGCGACCAGATCGAGGGTTACCGTATCGACCAGGTTGCCCGTACCGAGTAGGGGGTAGCGCTATGAAGCAAACGCAGGCAACCCGCCGTCTGGGCGAGCAGCTTCGCGAGAAGCTCGGTTATATCCTGCTCTTTGAGGTTTCCGATCCGCGCCTCGACCTGGTCACCCTGACTGCGGTCGAGGTCGCGGTGGACCGTTCGTTCGCGCGTGTGTACGTGTCGTGCGATGCGAGCCGCTACGACGAGGTCATGGAGGCGCTCGCTAGCGCCAAGGGCCGTATCCGCAGCCTGTTGGCTCGCTCGCTCGATTGGCGTGTTACGCCCGAGCTCGATTTTCGCATCGATCGCTCGACCGATGAGGCCGAGCGCATCACGCGTGCGCTGGAAAACGTTCCCGCCACGCTTGCGATCGAAAAGGACGAGGACGGCTATCCGATAGCGGATGCCGCCCAGGAGGCAGCTTTAGATGACTAATTCCGCCGACCTCGCCTCGTGCGAGTCTGCAGATATTCAGCGACGCATCCTCGAGCTCATCGAGGGTGCGTCCTCCATTGCGATTTCGGGACACACTTCTCCCGATGGCGATGCCTTGGGCTCCGTATTGGGTCTGGGCCTTTCGCTCATGAAGTTTTTCCCTAACAAGGACATTGCGCTGCTGCTGGCAGACGATGACCCGGTTCCGCGCATTTACCGCTTTATGGAAGGCTCCGATCGCCTGGTGCCGGCATCTGCGTACGCCGGCAATCCTGACCTGTTCATCTCGGTGGACGTACCGGTCGTCGAGCGCCTCAATAATTCCGCTGAGGTGCTTCGTCGCTCCAAGCATGTGGTGTGCTTCGATCATCATCCGGCGCGCGAGGAGTTTGCCGAGCTGAGCCTGAGGCGCGTCGATGCCGCGGCCTGCGCCATGATCATCGACCGCTTCTTGGACAATTGCGGCATTGTTGCACGTGATGGCGTTGCGACCTGCCTGCTGTGTGGCTTGGTTACCGATACCGGCCGTTTTCAGTACCAAAACGCCGATGCCGCCGCGTTCCATGCAGCCTCGCGCCTGGTGGCGCACGGTGCCGATCCGGCGCACGTTGCGCTCGAGGTCTACCAGAGCATGCGCGTTGAGTTTTTGCACCTCAAGTCCATCGTTATGGGTCGCATTAAGACGGTGGCCCACGGGCGCGTCGCGTATAGCTATGCGTACCAGAGTGACCTTGAGGCTTGCGGTGTCACCTCGGATGAGTGCGACGGCCTGGTTGACGTGGTGCGTTCGGTGATGGGCGTCGAGGTCTGCATGTTCCTGAAGGGCATTGAGGGCGATACCAAGGTGCGCGGCAACCTGCGCTCTAAGGGCGACCTCAACGTGTCCGAGATCGCTGCTGCCTTTGGCGGGGGTGGACATTCCGCTGCCGCCGGTTTCTCCAACAACGGAACGATTCTCGAGACGCTCACCGTGGCACTTCCCATGCTGGCCGAGCTGGTGGGGGAGGATCCCGCTTCGGTGACCGTCGAGCTCTAACTAATTGGATGGTACATGGCTCGTCGAACGCCTTCTCAATTGAATATGCTGCTCGCCGTCGATAAGCCGGTGGGCTGCACGTCCCACGATGTGGTCTCGCAATGCCGACGCGCCCTCCATGAGCGGCGCGTCGGCCATGCCGGTACGCTCGACCCCATGGCATCCGGCGTCATGGTGGTGGGCGTGGGCCAGGCCACCCGTCTGCTGGGCATGCTAACCCTCGATACCAAAAGTTATGTCGCCGACATTTCGTTTGGCGTCGAGACCAATACCGATGACGCGGAGGGCGAGGCCGTCCGCACGGTGCCCGTTGCCCCCGAGCTGCACGATCTCGCTTACGCCCGTGAGCAGCTCGCCGCTATGCTTGGCCCGCAGATACAGGTGCCGCCGGCGTTTTCGGCCATCTCGGTCAATGGCGTTCGCGCCTATAAGAGTGCTCGCGAGGGCAATGCGGTAGACTTGCCCCCGCGCCCCGTCGAGGTCTATGCCGCCGACCTGATCGCCGTGAGCGGCGAGGGCGAAACGTGCGTCTGGACCGTGGCGTTTTCGGTAAGCAAGGGCACCTACATTCGCGCGCTCGCTCGCGATCTTGGTCGCGCCTGCGATAGTGCTGCGCATATTTCCGCGCTGCGCCGTACGGCCTCCGGCGTTGTTTCCATTGGCGCCTGTCATGCGGTAGAGGAGCTCTCTGCCGAGTCCGCTGCCGGTTTCGCTCTGGATCCCATCGCCGCCCTTGGTGCCACGCGTGTCGATTTGCCGGGAAATCTTGCAGACGACCTGCTTTGTGGTCGCCGCATTCCCATTGAACGTGCGCTTGCGGACTTCGATGCGTCGAAGGCGCCGTTCGCGCTCGTGCTCGATGGTGGATTGAAGGCGCTTGCTCGAATCGAGGGCGGCCGCTTTGTGATGGAGCATGTCTTTCCGCAGGCGATCGGCGGTGTTCGATAATGCTGGCGCCCCACGAGCTCGCGCGTATCTTTTTCGCGGGTGAGTTGGACGAGGCCCGTATCGTTTCTGCCGATGCATTTGATGGGTGCGAGTTCTTGGGTGCCGCGTCGATCGCCATTGGCGTGTTTGATGGTGTACATCGTGGGCACCGAGAGCTGATTGACGCGGTTGTTCGCGATGCACGTTCCCACGGCAGCAAAGCGGTCGTGGTCACCTTCGATCCTGATCCGGACGTCGTGGTGAGTCCGTCGCCCGCTCAAAAATTGATGACGACGGCCGACCGCCTGCATGCCCTGGCTCAAACCGGGGTCGATGCGGTGGTGGCCGTTCCCTTTACGCCCGCCGTGGCGGCACTCGATCATGTCGGGTTTCTGGCGCTGCTGTCGCGCGTTATCGACATTCGCTCCATTCGTGTAGGCAGCGACTTTAGGCTCGGCCGCGGCGGGGCTTCGGGCGTTGCCGAGATGCGCGCCTGGGGCACTGAGCGTGGGGTTGACGTTTACGGTCACGACCTGCTCTGCGTTAACGGGCAGACCGTCTGCGCCACGCGCGTCCGCCATGAGCTGGGCCAGGGTCATGTGGAGCTGGCTGCCGAGCTTCTCGGCCGTCCCTATATGCTGCGCGGCGTTGTGGCGGCTGGCCGTCACGAGGGCTCCGACATGGGCTTTCCCACGGCAAACATCCAGGTGCCCGACGGCATCCAAGTGCCTGCCGATGGCGTCTATGAGGGCCTGGTGCTGGTCGACGATACCGTATGGCCTGCTGCCGTTAACGTCGGCCTGCCGCCGACCTATGCCGACGATGCCGCCTCGGCGCATCTCGAGGCCAACTTGATCGGCTATGCGGGCGACCTGTATGGCGCTTCCGTGTCGCTGGCGTTTACGCGCTGGCTGCGCCCATCTCGCGTGTTCGATTCCCTGGACGAGTTGATCGCGACCGTCGAGGGTAATATCGACGATATCCGTCATAACTTGGGTGAGCAGGGGGTGAGTATCCGTGATTAGCGATGAGGAAAAAGATCAGGTACGCGCGGCGTCAGACTTGGTTGCCATCGTGCAGGAAACGGTTGAGCTCAAGCCCCGCGGCCATGAGTTTTGGGGCTGCTGCCCGTTTCATGGCGAAAAGACCCCATCGTTTCACATTATCCCTGCTACGCAGGTGTGGCACTGCTTTGGCTGCGGCGAGGGCGGCGACGTCTTTACCTATATCATGAAGCGCGAGAACCTGAGTTTTCCCGAGTCGATCCGCTATTTGGCTGATCGTGCGGGCATTGAACTGCACGATACCGGTGCGCAGCGCGATCGCGGCACCAAGCGTGCCCGCATCTATGACCTGTGCGCCGAGACGGCTCAGTTCTACCACACCATGCTTATGCGCGGTAAGGACAGCCGTCCGCGCGAGTACTTTGCCAGCCGCGGTATGGGTGGCGATGTCTGCCGACGCTACTGCCTGGGTTTTGCGCCTGGTCGCAACGCGCTGGTTTCGCACCTGTCTCAGGCGGGCTTTACCCCGCAGGAGATGATCGACGCCAACGTGGCCGTAAGCCGTGGGCGCGGCCGGCTCGCAGACCGCTTTTACGACCGTGTGATGTTTCCCATCTTTGATGAACAGGGTCACAATATCGCCTTTGGCGGGCGCATCATGGGCGATGGTCAGCCCAAGTACCTCAACACCGCCGAGACGAGCGTGTTTCATAAAAAGCGAAACCTCTATGGCTTTAACTGGGCCAAGGAGTTTATCGTCGCGCAGGATACCGCCATCGTGGTGGAGGGCTATACCGATTGCATCGCCTGCTGGGAGGCGGGGATCAAAAATGTCGTCGCCACGCTGGGCACGGCGTTGACGGAACATCACGTTAAGACGCTCACCCGTTTTGCCAAGCGCATTG
>USCS01000125.1 GCA_900552875.1 uncultured Collinsella sp.
CCCCCGCCGATGGCCGCCTGCATCTGCTGACCAAAAAGGCACGCCGCACCTATGCGCAAAGCACCTACCGCGACGGTGACTATTTGGTCTTTGGCAGCGAGAGCTCGGGCATTCCCGAGCCACTGCTTGCCGCGGCGCCCGAGCGCTGCGAGCGCATCCCCATGCTGCGCGATTGCGACTCACTCGATAACGCCGAAGCTTGGGAAGCTCACGAGGAATCGCTCGGGCATACCGAGGACAGCCACGAGGCCATCCTTCAGCAGGATATCTGCGGCAACTTCGTCAATCCGGACGACTATCGTATCAGCGCACTCAACCTCTCCAACAGCGCCGCCATCGTCCTCTACGAGGCCCTGCGCCAGGCAGGCTTTCCGGGAATGTGACAAAGGAACTATCCCTTTGTCACATTCAAGCGCCACGCCGATGGCACACATGCCTAATTGATGCTCTAGATAAAGAGCCCTCACTTTTAATCAGAATTAACTAAAGTAAAATGAAGTTAAACGGCGGTGTGAAAGGAGAGCCTTGTGGAATATCTCGAGAACCCGTTTACCCCCAGTTTTGGCGAGGTTCCTGCCCATCTCGCTGGCAGACAACAGATTATTCGGGATCTGGACCGTGCCTTCTTGAGCCAGCGCAGGCGCCCAGAATTGACCTCGATCTTCTCAGGCGCGCGTGGAACCGGTAAAACCGCTCTCATGTCGTCGCTCGCGACAAGGGCGGAATCCCACGGCTGGATTGCCGTAAAGACGACCGCGCTCCCGGGAATGCTTGAGGAAATCGAGTTCGGGGCGAAACGTGCTGCCGGCCATCTTATCGACCCGTCTAAGAACTTCGAAGTCACCGGCCTCGGAATTGCACCGCTCGGCAGCATCGAGGTCAATCGCGTTCACGATGCCTCAACCTGGCGTTATCGCATGAGCGACATCATCGACCAGCTCAACGAGGCAGGCACCGGTCTGCTCGTCACGGTTGACGAGGTGGACCCGACACTCGACGAAATGATTCAGCTCGCAGCGACGTATCAGCACTTTGTGACCGATGGGAAACGCGTCGCCCTGCTCATGGCGGGACTTCCCAACAACGTCTCGACGTTGCTGAACCACAAGACGGTCTCGTTCCTTCGCCGCGCCCAACAATATCATCTGGGTCGCATTGCCGACTATGACGTACGCGAGGCCTTGATTCGCACAATCCAGGAAAACGATCGCCTGGCAGATGCTGAGGGAATCGATAGAGCCGTTCGCTCGATCTCTGGTTTTCCCTTCCTATTGCAACTCGTAGGCTACCGTGCCTGGGATCTCACAAGCGATTCGAAGGAAATCTCGTCACGCGACTTTGACCTGGGAATCAAAATCGCGCGCGACGAGATGGACGACCGAATCCTCGCGGCAACCTATCGGGAGCTCACTGCAGAGGACAAGCGATTCCTCATCGCCATGCTCGATGACGAGGAAGAGTCCACCACCGCCGACCTTGTCGAGCGCCTTAAGCGTTCGCCGCAGCAGGTCTCCCGCTACCGACGCCGAATGATAGATGCCGGCATCATCGGGGAACGAGGACGAGGGCTCGTCGCATTTGAATTGCCATTCTTCCGCGACTATCTCGCGGCTCAATGCGTGAAATAGGCATCAATGAGGCAAAGGGGCTGTCCCTTTGCCTCATTGTCTATAGGTAGCGGCCGGTGATGCTTGCGGAGCAGGCCACGATGTCGCCCGGCGTACCGGCGCAGACGATTTGCCCGCCGGCGTCGCCACCGCCTGGGCCCATGTCAATCACGTAATCGGCGTTACGGATAAGGTCGAGGTCATGCTCGATCACGATAACTGTGGCGCCCTTGGCAACGAGGCCGTCAAACACGTTCAACAGCACCTGGACATCGAGCGGATGTAGTCCGATCGTGGGCTCGTCGAATACGAATACGGCGTCGTCCTGCACGCGGCCCATCTCGCTCGCGAGCTTAAGGCGCTGTGCCTCACCGCCCGAAAGCGCCGGTGTGGGCTCACCCAAGGTGAGATAGCCCAAGCCCAGGTCGTGCAAGGTCTGCAAGCGCGCCTGAACCTTCTTGAGTCCCACCGTGGCGTCGAGCGCCTCATCCACACTCATGTCCATGAGCTGCGGCAACGTCAGCAAGCTCCCGTCCTTGCCCTCGCGATGGATACGCGAAGCCACGTCTGCATAACGCGAACCGCGACATGCCGGGCAGACAATCTCGACGTCGGGCAAAAACTGCACGTCGAGCGATATCGATCCCGTGCCGTCGCACGTAGGACAGCGCAAGGCGCCAGTGTTATAGCTAAAGGCACCCGCCTTGTAGCCAGCCGCCTTGGCCTCGGGCGTACGGGCAAAGGCGCGGCGCAGCTCATCATGGATGTCGGCATAGGTTGCGACCGTCGAGCGCACGTTGGCGCCGATGGGCGTGGCGTCAATCAGGTTGGCACGAGCAATGCCTTCGGCATCGACCCAACGCACGTGTCTTGGCAGGCGCTCGCCAGCTGCCTGGGCCTTAAGCGCCGGAATGAGCGTCTCGAGCACCAACGTCGTCTTGCCCGAGCCCGAAACGCCCGTCACCGCGACAAGACGGCCGCGCGGGATATCGACTTCGAGCGGCTTGACGGTATGGATGGCATCGGTTGCCATGCGGATGTGGCCCTGGTCGAACATTTCCTCGTCAGTCACCTGCGGACGCAAGCGCTTAGGCTCGGCGCGCAAAAACGGCGCGATGCGACTGCCCTGCGATTGCTCGACCTCGTCCACCGTACCAGCGGCGATCACATTGCCGCCGCCTGCTCCGGCAACGGGGCCCATCTCGACCAGATAGTCGGCTTCCGCCAGCACGCGCGTGTCGTGGTCGACAACAACCACGGTGTTGCCGTCATCCACCAGATCACGCATCACGCCCACCAAGCCGTCGACATTGGCAGGATGCAAGCCGATCGAAGGCTCGTCCAGCACATAGAGCACGCCCGTCGATCGGTTGCGCACCACGCGAGCGAGCTGCACGCGCTGACGCTCGCCCGTGGAGAGCGTGGCACCGGCGCGATCGAGTGAAAGGTAATCGAGACCCAGGTCGACCAGACGACGGGCCGTGCTCAAAAATGAATCGCAGATATCCGCTGCCATGGGCTGCATCTCGGGCGGCAAGGATGCGGGCACCCCACGCACCCACTCAATCGCCTCGCCCAAAGTCATGGCCGCCGCCTGTGCCAGATTGATACCGCGCACCTGGGGCTGCCGCGCAGCCTCGGAGAGACGCGTGCCGCCGCAATCGCGGCATGGGCCCTCGCGCAAAAAGCGCGCAACGCGTTTTAAGCCCTTATCGTCCTTGACCTTGGCGAGCGCGTTCTCGACGGTATAGACGGCGTTGTAATAGGTAAAGTCGAGTGGCGTAGCGCCCTCGCCGTTTTTGGGCACGTAGAGGATGTGCTTCTTAACCGCCGGGCCGTGGAACACGATGTCGCGCTCTTGAGGCGTGAGTTGGTTAAACGGCACGTCGGTGCGCACGCCCATCTCGCCTGCCACCTGCTTCATCAGATCCCACATGAGCGTACCCCAGGGAAGGACGGCGCCCTCGTTGATGGTCTTTGACTCGTCGGGCACTAGGCTCGCTTCGTCCACCTCGCGCATGACACCGGTGCCGCCGCAGGTGGGACAGGCACCGCCGCTGTTAAAGGCAAGGTCCTCGGCACTCGGCGCGTAGAACTCGCGACCGCATGCAGGACACGTGAGCGACAGGCCTGCGGCCACGTTAAGGCTCGGCCCCACGCGCGCTCCGCAGTGCGGGCACACGTGATGGGCGCAACGGCTAAAGAGCAGACGCAGACTATTGTTGAGCTCGGTCATGGTGCCAAAGGTCGAGCGCACGCCCGGTACGCTGGGGCGCTGATGCAATGCGAGTGCCGCCGGCACATGCAGTACCTCGTCCACCTGAGCGTGCTCGGCTTGCGTCAGACGACGGCGGGTATAGGTGCTGAGCGCCTCCAGGTAGCGGCGCGAGCCCTCGGCATAAAGAACCCCCAGCGCCAGCGAACTCTTGCCTGAGCCCGACACGCCGGCAATACCCACGAGCTTTCCCAGCGGAATATCGATATCGATGTCCTTGAGGTTGTGTACACGCGCCCCACGCACTTCGATAGCCTGCGGGCTCATCTTCTGTTCTGTCACCTTTATCACCCTACTCGTGCCATAAAATGCGATCGCTAATGTACGCGCCCAGCATGGGCACGGTAAATCGGACGAGGCCGTATCCGGCAGCTTCGATGACGCGCTCGCGAATCAGGCTTGCGCGATATTTACTCGCCCAGCTCTGGGTACGATCACAGCGCTCAATGATATCCGCCATGCGCGTCGGTTTGTCCTCGTCAGCAGCCATAGCCTCGATAAAGAGGCGTTGCGGACTGCGAAGCCCGTAATACAGGGGCGCGTCAACTGCTTCGTAGAACTCGGAGACGGCATCCGCATGGCCATCCTCGACATCGCGCCTTTCGATGACCTGCGAGCCACGCCGGACAGCAGACCGCCACATGTAATAGCCCACCAGCTGAACCATATAGGGATGCCCCATGCTCTTGTGTGCCGCAAGGTCCGCCGTCTCCACATCAACGCAAAGACCAGCACCTTTGACCGTCTGGACATATGAATCGCGCACCTTGGGCAAAGATATCGCCCCCAGCGTACGCTGCTGGGCACGCCGCAAAAACGTCACGCTCGGCTCTTCGAGCAGATCGTCAACCATACTGGGTAAGCCGGCGAACACCAGCGCAAGACCGCGCTGGTCGCTATCGGACAAGCCCGTGGCATCCTGGTCTCCGAGCACCTGCTGATAGAGAACGGCAAGAGCCGCTAGTTCCTCGATAGACGCAGATTGCGCCTCGTCAATCGCAAACAGTATGCCCTTGCCTGGACCGAGCTTCTTGAGGCGCTCGTTGACCAGCCCTCGCAACGTTTCGCCCTTTGCTCGCGCCGCCTCGACCGACATCCGGCCAAACGACGGACCGAATTCCATTGACGTCACAATGGGCTTATTCGAGCGAAGCGCGTCGGCCAAGCGGTCGCATAAGCCAAGCGAAGCGGAATCGGAGACAACCGCCCATCCGCGCTCATTGGCCAGACGTTGCAGCTCCCGCAGGAGAACCGTCTTGCCGCAGCCGCGGTTTCCCGTAATGAGCATGAGCCTGCCC
>USCS01000126.1 GCA_900552875.1 uncultured Collinsella sp.
TGGAGGCGCCGACGCCTGTTTCGGCTTACCTGCATGGTGCCTCGATGGTTAAGGTCGGCGTGTGCGTGTTCGCGCGTGCACTCGTCTCTGCCGGCGAGATTCCCGAGATCGTGGGCTGGGTCGCCATTATCGACGCCATGGTCACCATGCTCTTTGGTTTCCTTATGTACCTGCCGCAAAAGGACATGAAGCGCCTGCTGGCCTTCTCCACGATCGCCCAGCTCTCCTATGTGTTCTTTGGTCTGGGCCTTTCGGTCTTTGGCAGCCAGCTGGCCTTTGACGGTGCCGTGTGCCACATCTTTAACCACGCATTCGCCAAGACCCTGTTCTTCCTGATCGCCGGTTCGTTCTCCTTTACGCTCGGCACGCGTATGCTGCCCAAGCTTCGCGGCATCGTAAAGAAGTACCCGATCTCGGGCGTGGGCTTTGGTGTCGCCGCGCTCGCCATTGCCGGCGTGCCGCCCATGAACACGTTCTTCTCGAAGTTCCAGATTATCGCCGGCGGCTTCTCTGTTGGTGCCGGCAACGTTGCGATCCTGGTGCTCGTGTGCATCATGGTCGCCGAGACCGTCGCCACCTTCGCCTGGTTCCTCAAGTGGATGGGCTATTGCCTGCCCGGCGAGCCGAGCGACGAGGTCGCTGCGGGAGCCCCGCTTCCCCGCGCGATGGCGTTCGTGTTCATCGTGCTCATCATCATGGTTATCGTCAGCGGCCCGCTTTCGGCCAGCTGGATCGGTTAGGAGGTAGAACGACATGGGTTATTCGATCGTCAACATCCTTGGCGGCCTTCTGATCGTCACGTCCACCATGGTGGTCGTCTCCAAGAACATCAAGCACGCCATCAGCTGGTATGCGGTGCAGTCGCTGGTGCTCGTGGGACTGCTCGCCACGCTCGGTGTCACCACCGGTGCGCAGGAGCTGCTTATGTGGGCCGGATCCGCCTTTATCACCAAGGTCGTCCTGGTTCCTTATATCCTCAACCGCGCATACAAGAAGATGGGCGAGCCGAGCGATGCATCGCTCAAGGCCGGCCTTAAGCCCGCGTGGGCCATCTGCATCATCGCCGTCGAGGTCGCGATCTGCTTTGCCGTCGTGACGCAGATCAGCCTGCCCACGGCCGAGGTCGCAACGCCTGCGCTCGCCATTAGCTTCGCTCACTTCTTTGTGGGCCTCACCTGCATCATCTCGCAGCGCAACATCATGAAGCAGATCTTTGGTTACTGCCTTATGGAAAACGGCAGCCATGTGACGCTCGCGCTTTTGGCCCCCACCGCTCCCGAGATCATCGAGATCGGTATCGCCACCGACGCCATCTTTGCCGTCATCATCATGTCCATCGTCGTGCGTCGCATTTGGGACGACTCCCACTCGCTCGATGCGCGCGACCTGTCCGAGCTGAGGGGGTAGTCCATGGAAACGTTGATTCTCGCCCTGCTCGCGACTCCTTTGGTGTTCTCGCTGGTCATGGCATTTTTGCCCAAGAACACGTCCTATAACGTGTTTGCCGGTCTCAACCTGGTCTCCGTCGCAGCCGTCCTGGTGCTGTCGATTATGACGGCCGGCGACGTCCTTATGAGCGGCGACACCGCGAGCGCTCTTGGCCTGTGGTTTCACCTCGATCCGCTGGGCGCCATCTTTGTGCTGCTCATCGGCTTTATCGGTTTTCTTACGGGGCTGTTCTCGCTGCCCTATGTAAAGGCCGATATCGAGGAGGGCTCCATGCCCGCCGAGCGCGCCAAGCAGTATTTTGCGCTGTTTAGCCTGTTCGTGTTCACCATGCTGCTCGCGTGCCTGTCCAACAACATGATCCTCACGTGGGCCGCCGTGGAGGCAACCACGCTTTCCACCGTGTTCCTCGTGGGTATCTACAAGAACAAGACGGCCCTCGAGGCTTCTTGGAAGTATGCGATGGTCTGCACCGCCGGCGTGGCCTTCGGCCTGTTCGGTACACTGCTGATCTACGCCAACGCCGCCGACGTGATTCCCAACGCCCACGAGGCCGCATTCCTGTCATGCGTGCTGCCGTACGCCGACCAGTTCGATCCGACGCTCATGCGCCTCGCCTTTGCGTTTATCGTGATCGGCTTTGGCACCAAGGCCGGCCTGTTCCCCATGCACACTTGGCTGCCCGATGCCCACTCCCAGGCCCCGAGCCCTGTCTCGGCCCTGCTCTCTGGCGTGCTGCTTAAGTGCGCCATGCTTGTGATCATGCGCTTCTACGGCTTTACCATCCAGGCCGTGGGCGCCGAGTATCCGCAACTTTTGCTGTTGATCGTCGGCACGCTGTCCATTTTGGTGGCGGCACTTTCGATGTTTCGCCAGGACGACCTCAAGCGCCGCTTTGCGTACTCGTCTGTGGAGAACGTGGGCGTTATCGCCCTGTGCCTGGGTATCGGTGGCCCGCTGGGTATCGCCGCAGCCCTGCTGCACTGCGTGTTCCACGGTTTTACCAAGACGCTTGCCTTCTGCGTGTCCGGCAACATCCAGCACGCCTTTGGTACGCGTAGCCTGGCCAAGATTCAGGGTGTCGTCGAGGTTGCCCCCGCAACCGCCGCGCTCGCCGTCCTGGCGCTGCTCGGCCTTGGTGCCTTCCCGCCCTTTGGCATGTTCATCTCCGAGTTCCTGACTTTTGTCGCCGGTGTTACCGCCGGTCCCATGTGGCTGGTCGTCGTGGTCGCCCTCGGTCTTACCGTGGCCATCTCCGCGCTCACCCGCATCGCACTCAAGTCGGTATTCGGCCATGCACCCCAGGGCATGGGCAAGCATGAGGCCCCGGCGCTCATGCTTATCCCCGAAATCATCCTGGCTGTCATGATCTTGTGGTTTGGCATCGCCACCCCGCTGCCTCTCGTGCACGGTGTGGAGACCGCGACCGGCATCGTGCTCGAGCAGAGCACCGAGGAACTTCACGCGACGCCGATGTACCGCGCTGTGTTCGGTACCGAGACCGCTCAGAGCGAGGTGGAGTAACGAATGATTGAAACTGAGAACAAGGTGTACGCCCGTCGCTGCGAGAGCCATGTCGAGGCCCTGCGCCGCGCCGTTCCGGGCTGCATCGAGAAGGTCGAGTGGCAGTGCGAGGACCAGCTGACGATTACCGTTAAGCAGGACAAGCTGCCCGAGGCCGTCCACTACCTGTATTACGAGCGCTACGGCTGGATTCCCGTGATCATCGGCAACGATGAGCGCAGCCTGTGCGGCCGCTACGCCGTGTACTACGTCATCTCCATGGAGGGGGAGGATCCCGGCTGGGTGACCGTGCGCACCGAGGTCGATTCCGCCAAGATGACGTTCCCGTCCGTGACGCCGTTTGTCCCCGCCTGTGTGTGGGGCGAGCGCGAGCTGCGCGACATGTTCGGCCTGATTCCCGAGGGCCTGCCTGATCGTCGTCGCCTGGTGCTGCCCGACGATTGGCCCAGCGGCCTGTATCCGCTGCGCAAGGACTCCATGGATTACCGTTTCCGTCCCGCTCCCGCGAGCGACATGGAAAACTACGAGTTCTTGGCCGACACCAAAGGCAAGGAGACCACGCTCGTCCCCATGGGCCCGTTGCACATTACCTCCGACGAGCCCGGCCACTTCCGCCTGTTTGTCGAGGGCGAGACGATCGTCGACGCCGACTACCGTCTGTTCTACGTGCACCGCGGCATGGAGAAGGTCGCCGAGACGCGCCTGAACTATGACGCCGTGACGTTCCTCGCCGACCGCATCTGCGGCATCTGCGGCTGCGCCCACTCGGTGGCCTATGCCGAGGCCGTCGAGCGCGCCCAGGGCATTCATGTCCCGCCGCGCGCCCAGTACATCCGTGCCATCATGCTCGAGGTCGAGCGTCTGCACTCACACCTGCTCAATATTGGCCTGGCGTCGCACTACACGGGCTTCGACTCCGGCTTCCAGCAGTTCTTCCGCGTCCGCGAGAAGTCCATGGACCTGGCCGAGAAGCTCTCCGGTCACCGCAAGACCTACGGCCTCAACGTGATCGGCGGCGTGCGTCGCGACATTTTGGCCGAGCAGAAGCTCTCCACGCTCACGACCATCCACCAGCTGCGCTCTGAGGTTCAGGAACTCGTCGACGTCTTGCTCTCCACGCCCAACTTTATCGAGCGTACGAGCGGTATTGGCATCTTGGACCGCAAGATCGCACGCGACTTCTCGCCGGTCGGCCCGCTCATGCGTGGCTCGGGCTATGCCCGCGATGTGCGCTTTGACCATCCCTTCGACGGCTACGCCGATCAGGATGTCCAAAAGATGCATGCCGCCACGGCCGACACCTGCGATGCCTTCGGCCGTACCGCCGTTCGCATCCAGGAGGTCTACGATTCGATCGACATGATCGAGACCATGCTCGAGAACTGCCCGTCGGGCCCCATCCTCACCACGGATTGGGAGTACACCCCGCACAAGTACGCCATCGGCGCCACCGAGGCGCCGCGCGGCGAGGACGTGCACTGGGCCATGCTCGGCAACAACCAGAAGTGCTACCGCTGGCGCGCCAAGGCGGCCACGTACAGCAACTGGCCGGTCCTGCGCTACATGTTCCGCGGCAACACCGTGGGCGACGCGGCGCTGATCGTCGGCTCGCTCGACCCGTGCTACTCCTGCACCGACCGCGTGACGGTGACCGATGTCGCCGCCAAGCGCGACCACGTGCTCGACAAGGAGCAGTTCGAGAACGTCTGGCGCGACAAGTCGCCGCTTGCGGGCGAGGGCACCATGGCCGCTCCGCTCGATGAGGAGGCGCTCTAATATGCTGAAGCTTTGGAAGGTTAACGCCAAGGCCGGCGACGCGACGGTCAAGTACCCGTTTGCGCCGTTCCCCACCAACAAGGACATGCGCGGCAAGCCCGAGCACAATGCCGAGCTCTGCATCGCCTGCGGAGCCTGCGGCGTGGCGTGCCCGGCCGATGCCATTCGCATGGACACCGACCTTGCGGCCGATACCATCACCTGGTCGATCGACTACGGTCGCTGCATCTTCTGCGGCCGCTGCGAGGAAGCCTGCCCCATGGAGGCCATCAAGCTCACCGAGGAGTTTGAGCTGGCCGTCATGAGCAAGGACGACCTCACCAGCAAGAGCGTCTACACGCTCGAGCACTGCTCGCGTTGCGGCAAGCCGTTTGCCCCGCACAAGGAGATCGACTACGCCAAGCGCCTGCTGCAAAAGGCCGGCGGCATG
>USCS01000127.1 GCA_900552875.1 uncultured Collinsella sp.
GATGTGGCACACGACGACCTTGCGGGCCTCGCCGTTGGTCATCTCGGCAACCTTCTTGGAGATGTAGCGATAGCTGGTACCGTGAGCGCCGTACTTACGGATGTGAAGCTTGTCGCAAACGTCCTTGGGCAGGGCGTAAGTCTTGGCGACCTCGGGCATGTTGAAGTGGAAAGCGGTGTCGTAGACCGTGACATTGGGCAGGTCGGGGTACTGCTCCAGGCAGAACTCGATAACGTTGGCCTCGGGGTTGTTGTGCAGCGGAGCGAGCGGGGCGACCTCGCGAATCTTGGCGAGAACGTCCTCGTCGACGAGGGAGGAATCGCCAAAGTACCAACCGCCCTGAACGATGCGGTGGCCGATGCCCTCGATCTTGACGCCGTTGGCCTCGAGGTCCTTCAGGACGACCTCGATGGCGACCTTGTGGTCGGGGAACTCGATGTTCTCGGTCACCTTCTTGGAGCCGTTGGCAGCGTGTGTGAAGGTACCGCCGGTAAAGCAGACGCGCTCGCAAGAGCCCTTTGCGGACACCTTGTGGGACTTGGTATCGATGACCTGATACTTAAGGGTCGAAGATCCTGCGTTGACGACCAGAACGTTCATGTGTCTCCCTACTAACAGGCGGTGTGGCGCCGCCAGGTTACATACGCTTCAATAATAAACCCAAACGCCCTCGCGCTCGGGTTTATTGCGTTGATATATAAGTTATCGATGCCTGGATGCTCATGGCCTTTGACTTGTAAGACGAAACAGCGCGGGAATATACGCCAACGAAGAAATCCCAAGCGCAGCAAGCAACACAACCCGAATACCCACAACGCTACTCAACACAGCATTGAGCAGATAGAAAAGAACGGCGCCCACCGCCACCATCTGGCTTTGAACCGAAATCAGCGAACAGCGCATCGATGAATCGGCAGCATTTTGGAAAACTGAGTATTTGATCGGAGCAAACAACGCGTAAGCGACCGTCTGCAGCACATAGAACACAGGCAATAAATAGGCTGGAGTTAAGGGGTTCAAAAACAAAGCAGCCAAGAAAAGACGAACGATGCCGCAAATACGCGCAAAACGGCCCTTGTCGACATGAGCAACCACACTGGGCACAAAAAACCCTATGGAGGCGGAGACAAGGAGCTGGACCGCAATGGTCACACCCGAAGCGACGGCATTCATTCCGCGGCCTGCAAGCAGCAGTGAGAAAAAGTCTTCCAGAGCGACGAAAGCAAATGCTTGGGAACAATCCATGATGAACGCCGAGCAAAGAATGCTATTGCCTGCAATAGCGGCCTTGATCATCTTCGGGCTAATTCTACGCACGGGTATTGCAGCAGTGCCTCCGCTTCGCCCCTCAGGAATACAGACAACGACAACCAATGTCAGCACCATTGCGATGATATCGACCGAAAGCCCAATGAGATACGCGCCGGCGGACGAAATGAAACCGCCCACACAAGCGGAGAGGGCATAAGACGCGTAGAAGACAAATCGTTCAACGACATTAAGTCTCACGAGTTGGTCCTGAGAGACACTGTCAATGTAAATCGCTTCGATGGATCCGCTCACACATGCAACGGCAAGACCTTTGAGAGCAAACGCACCGATTAAGAGCAGAGGAGATCGGACGAGGAGCAGAGCGGTGTAATATCCGAGCATTCCCGCGACGCCAACGAGGCCGCTTACCTTTCGCCCAAACCTGTCAGCAATATAGCCAGTAGGAACCTCAAGAATGAACTTGCTCACTTGGTATGCAATCATCATGCCAGAAATCGCCACCATCGAGAAACCAACAAACTCAAGGTAAACCGTCAGAAAATACAAGATGGTGCTGAAGTTCGACAGGAAAACGAACGTCATATAAAGCAAAACAATACGTTTTTTCATGCTTCGCCCTCCAAGAGTCGATAATCCAAACCGAAATCTTGAAAAAGTATGAGGGCAAAGCCGTCAACCATGCGTTACGAAGCGTCACTATTCACTTGACGACGCGATGCCAAATGGTCTCACGAAGCGAGATGGCGCAATAGGTGAAGGAAAACCGTCTGGTGTCGATCAGTCCAGGAATTTTGCCGATAGCAAAAGTAGATAGGCAAGGTTACATCACGCGAACCTTCAATGGAGCACTCACTCACTTCTGATCCATCCGATGCGAGAGAGGACCCAGACAAACTCAATATCAATCCCCCGGCCTGAAGAAACTCAGTCTGCGCCCTGCTTCCGTATTCGACATCACGGAAGCGGAAATTAACGAGCTGGGCTTCGGGACATTGGTTGATTGCATTGAGACAGGGTGACAAATTAATTGGAACGGCGAGCCTGCCGCCCAGTAGCTCACGAATGGTCATAGCTTCCACAGATTGATGACCCGCCGGGCACGAAAGAACCTTGAGCTCCTTTTCGCCCAAGTACTTCGAAGAAAGGGCACCGTCCCGTGGTTCCTCAAATGAGATGGCTGCATCCGAAATTCCAAGCATGAGCGACTCAAAGCATGTATCCGTTGACTGATGCCACACATCGAGGTGGATCTGAGGGTGCAAGCTTTCAAACGAGTCGTACCAGTTTTCGGAAAAAAGGAGCCCCCGCCCGTGAAGGCAGGGGGCGTAGAGACGAAAATGGCCGTCGGGCGAAACGCCGTCGCCCATCGATTGGGCGTACTTTTTGAGATCGTTGACTTGCGCCAGGACCATGCGTGCACGACGCGCAAACTCTCGGCCCGCAGGAGTCAAAACAGCCTCCCCTACCGATCGGTCGAGCAAAACAATCTGATACTCAGATTCCAACTTCTTAATTGCCGACGAAACGGCCTGTGGACTCACATGGACGGCGCGAGCAGCCTTGCGCACGCCGCCATAGCTCGCTACTGCTTGAAGGTATTCGAGTTGAGAAAGCTGCATAGATTACTCCAAAGGCAGCCAAGGCGACGGACTGCGCGCCCTCAGATGAGGTTCTCGCCCAGGTTCTTGCCGCCGAGGACGTGCATATGGAAGTGCATGACGGTCTGGCCGGCGTTGACGCCCTTGTTGGAGATGACGCGGAAACCGTCCTCCAGGCCCTTGGCCTTAGCGACCTCCTGGACGGCGTGAGCCATGGCGCCCATGGTCTCGGCAGGCACGTTGTCGGCGATGTCGCTGTAGTGCTTCTTGGGGATCACGAGCGTGTGGACCGGCGCCTGGGGATTGAGGTCGTCGAAGGCGATGACCTGGTCGTCCTCATAGACAACGGTCGAGGGAATCTCGTGGTTGGCAATTTTGCAGAAGATGCAATCGCACATAGTTGGTTCCTTTCTCACAGACCAAGGTAATTATATTTGGTCGGGATGGCTAGAACGAGAGGTTGTCGTCGGTGTTGGCGGCTTCGCCGTCGGCGAGCACGTCGTTGCCGTCGACGTCCTTAAGGAGCACCGAGACCTTCTGCTCGGCATCAGTCAGGCGGGTACGCAGGCTCTTAAGAAGCTCGACGCCGCGGGTGTAGCTCTCGAGCGATTCCTCGAGCTCCATGTCGCCCGACTCCAGGCTGCGGATAATGAGCTCCAGCTCCTGCGAGGCCTGCTTGTACGTAAGCTGCTCGACCGGGGTCTTCTCTGCCATATCTGTTTCCTTTCCTAAAGGTCTATCACAATGAAACGCGGTCTACTCAACCGTATCGACGGTTGCTGCCACGTTACCATCCGCCATACGCACGCGGATGGCGTCACCGGGCTTAAAAGTCTTAGCGCTCGTAGCCACGCCGCCATCGCTGTATGCGATGGAGTAGCCGCGGGCAAGCACTTTGAGCGGTGACAGGGCATCGAGCGAGGCCGCTGCGCGACCCAAGTCGGACGCGGGTTTGCTCAACATCGTGCGTCCCTGTTGCTCCAGACGGGAACTCGCGAGCGTGAGCGCATGGCGCTTGCCATCGAGCCCCGAGGTGCTTGCGACCAAGCGCTCGGGCAGGCGCTCATAGTTCGAACGGAACACCCCGACCGAGCGCGCAATGGCGCCCGACAGGCGGTCAGCGGTCAGGGCAAGCTCCGACTCGCGACGCTCGACCATAAACGTTGGATCGTTCAGGCACGGGCGGCACGCGGCCGCATCGAGCGCATCGCCCAAGCGCGCCGTATAGGTATCCCAGGCACGCCGACCACGCTGATCGAGCATCTCCAGATCGACCTGATCCGACCCGATCATCGAAGCCATCGCAGCACCTAGGCGCTGACGGCGCGTCTCGAGCACATCCGCCAGCTCTGTCATAGCCGGTGCCACGGATTCTGCCGCCGCCGTGGGCGTGGAAGCGCGACGGTCGCTCACCATGTCGCAGATCGAGGTATCGGGCTCATGGCCAATGCCCGTCACCACAGGCACGGGGCAAGCCGCTACCGCACGGGCAAGGTCCTCGTCGTTGAAGGTCATGAGGTCCTCGAAGGAACCGCCGCCGCGCACGAGCAAAATGCAATCGAGCGCGGGCGTGATGGCAGCGGCGCGGCGCAGACCCTCAATAAGCTCCGCCGGCGCGCCCTCGCCTTGGACCTTGGCACCCACGCAAACGAGCTCGACAAGTGGGTTGCGACGGCGCAGCGTACGCTTGACGTCGTCGATCACGGCGCCCGAAAGCGAGGTGACGACCGCCACGCGTGAGCAAAACACCGGAATGCGACGTTTGCGCGCCTCGTCCATCAGGCCCTCGCGACGCAGCTTTTCGGCCAGTTGTGCCACCTGCTGACGCAGCAGGCCCTCCCCCGCCAGCGAGAACGAATGGGCGACAAAGCTCATACGGCCCGTGGGCTTATAGAGATTGAAGCTGCCCTTAAAGCTCACCTGCATACCGTCGCGCAAGTCGAAGGTGCGCTTAAGATAGGCACCCTTCCAGATGATGCAATCGACGGCAGCCGAGTCGTCCTTGATCTGGAAGTAGCAGTGGCCGCTTCGGGCATTGGGGCCACGAAAGCCGGTGACCTCGCCCAGGACGCTCAGCTGCGGAATCGCATCGAGCGCGCCAGCGGCGATCTCCACCGCCTGGCTCACGCTGAGCTCTTTGCGTTCCTGCTCGTCCGACCCGTCAAACTCGGCGGAAACGGCATTGCCGGTTAGATTCCAGCCTGCCACGCAGCCTCCTTTCGTCATCGTGCACAAGGGCTCCGGCCCTGCGCAAATTCAAGTCCCACACATAGTACAGCGCCGCGGGGACACAAATCCCC
>USCS01000128.1 GCA_900552875.1 uncultured Collinsella sp.
GTCGATGGCAGCATACATATCTGCGCCGTGCTCGGCAACGCGAATCACCGAACCGCGGGCACGAGCCGTGACCTCGACGATTGCCGGGTTGGGGTTCGAGGGGTTCTTCTCATAACGAAGCACGACGTCGACTGTCATGGGCTCGATGTCGAAAACCTTGAGCGCCTCGCCGATTTTCTCATCCACATGCGCACGCAGAGCATCGGTTACCGTCGTCTTGCGTCCAGAAACCTTGATATCCATACGTGGCTCCAATCTGCCTCGGGGACTTACTGTACTGGCTATGTACCCATTGCCGTGCATTTAATCACGCGGATTCCTAAAGACCCGAATAACGATTGCTTGATACCGCATACCGAAGTCTCGTACTTTTCCATGGCAAAGTGCGCTATAGGAGGGAGCCGACAGATTTGTATTTGGTCCCGAAAATTGACTTTGACCTGCTGGTTTTATAGGGATGAAAAAGCCGGGCTCCCCTATTGGGGAAGCCCGGCAGTGCATGTTGAAACCGTGAAGAGGTGTCCTTTCCAACGTATAGGAGACACCACCCCTGGCAATAACTAGCTATTGAGTTTGTTAATGTCATCGTCAGTGATGGTGCCTTCCTGGCTGGACGATTTGTCCTCGGAGGATGCGGTCTCATTGTTGGAATCGAAAGACTCGCTGCCGGAGGACGTGGTCTCACTGGACTCAGAGTCGCCCGGTTGCACGTTAGCGCCCGAAACCGTCTTAGTGGTGAGGTCGTAGGGAATCTGACCGTACCAGACGCAGTGAACCGCCTCGAGCGTACCGTCGACCGTGATGTCGTCGAGGGCATCACTCACGGCACGGCACAGTTCGTCATTGGACGAGAGGCCCGCAACACCAAGCGTCGAGGGCGCCTCGAGCGCACCGACATAGGAGACCTCGCTCATCAGGCGTGCAAGGTAGCCGCCGGCCGTGGAGTCGCAGATCACATAGTCGACCTCGCCGGACTCGAGCGCCTCAAAGCACTCGTTGATGTTGGAGTAGGTCTTTTGGTTGGCGGTAATGCTCTGCTTAGCAAGCGCCTCCTGCGAGGCCGAGGACATCTGGACACCCAGGGTAGACGTGTTAAGGGTATCGGTGGAAACGCTTAGCGACCCACCATCGCTGGTTTTACCGAACACAGAAGCGGCATCGTACAGGCAGGTGCCGAGCGAGCTAACGTCCCCGTCTGTGGAGTTGATCTCGCCGATAAAGATATCAGCCTTTTTGTCGCCGAGCGCGGAACCTGCCGAGGACGCATCGACAAAGGCGACCTTAAGGCCCATGCGGCTTGCGAGGGCGCGGGCGGCGTCGACCGCATATCCCGTGAGCTCGCCGTCGGCGCCCTGCATGGCCTGCGGCGCATCGGAGGTATCGAGGGCAACCGTCAGGGTACCGGGAGTGACCAGGGCATCATCCGACACCGTGGGCGTGACGGTCTCGTACTCGATCTGGTCGATCGTGGGAGTCGTGAACGTAGACAGCGGGTTGAACGCGCATCCGCTCAGGCCCAAAACGGCGATGACCGCTGCGGTCCCAGCACCTAACCGAGCCGCGTGCATCAAGCTGCCCCTCACCATGTCCACTACCCTGCCTTCTGTGTCGTATACGATCCGTGCGTTGCGCGGAATATCAGATTGTTCCCACCAGCTGACCTGGTATTTGACCCCACACTTGCGCACCGGGGTGTTTGCTCGGGAGGCCGCAGCCACCTTCACGACTGGCCCGCTCGCCCGCGAGGCGGTATTGCCCCAAAGAAAGTAGAACGGACGGTGCGGCTTACATCTAGGACGCGCCATGATCGCGCCGCGCGCACGCGGTCGCTTACGTGGATCCCTTTGACCGCGTCTGTCTTGGACTAGGACGGGCATTTCGTCCGTCCGCAACCACAGCCTGGTAGGAACGTAGCGCATTATAGCTAAGTTCAAGCTAAAGTTTAAGGTTAGGGGCGTCATTCGCATCGCGAGTACAGATTTCGCAGGTCAGGACGGGCCGCACGCGCCATCTTCACTGCCACAAAACCACCCCTACCAAACACGTGCGATAGCAAGGCCATCGACTGCCGCAGCGCCGGCACGCCTGAGCTCCGCCGAGGCTGCTGCCATGGTCGCGCCCGTGGTAATGACATCATCGATCAGCAGCAGGCGCTGTCCGTGCACGTCCTCAACCGTCTCGTACATGCCTTGGGCACGCTCGCGACGCTCCTCACGACCGAGTTCGCGCTGGTCGCCATGCCCGTACTTAACGAGGGCATCGAGCAGGGGAACACCCGACAGCTCGCAAAATGGGCGCGCAATAGCCTCCATATGATCAAAACCACGCCGCCGAAACGCTGCCGCCGTCGCAGGCACAAACACCACCGCATCCGCACCGGACAGCACGCCTCCTAAGCGTTCGGGCGCTACGACCTGGGCATGCAGGGCGGTGTCGTAGAGCAGCTCCGCCAGATACGGAGCCAGACGTCGCTCGCCCGCATCCTTGTACGCTTTAATGATGCGCGGCAGCGGATGCGCATAGACGGCGCACGCCAGGCAGCGGTCGAGCGCCTCTGCCATTGCCGAGGACGTGCCCTCGACCGAACACTCAGTGCACAGCAAATCCCCAAACGGGGCGCCGCATCGGGTACAGCTATGACGTGGGTCGATGAGCGTGAGCGCGGCCAGGCAGTCTTGGCAAATAAGCGCACCGGCGCGCTCGCAGCCGGCACATCGTGTTGGCGACAATGCCTCGAGCGCCTCGCATGCCGCCCGCTCGGCAAACGGTAGCAATTCGTCCGCAAACGGTAGGGCACCGGCACCCTGCAGGCGGCTCAATATGTTCAGATGGCTCTTCAAGACACAACCCTCCCTACGTTCGGTCGCAGGGAGGGTTGTTGATTCAGCGCTATGGTACCCCGACGCGATTGGGGTAAGGCGGGTTAAATCCGCTCGTGGGCGTTATTCGCCGGCGGGCGGTTGTGGTGCGGCCGAAGACGGGGTCGAGCCCTCGCCACCATTCTGGCGCGGCTTGCGGGAACGGCGACGGCGACGGCGCTTTTGACCCTGGTCGGCCGAGCCCTCGCCACCGCGATCCTCGCGCGGCTCGTCGCGAGCGGCGCCACGCGAAGCCTTGGCAGCCGCTCCCCCGCCATCTCCGGGACGACGGCGCGTGACCTTGACCTCGCCATCCGAGACCTGATCGGCCACGGAGGGCACTGAGGGCTTCTGTTGCGCGCCCGAGGAATGGCGACGGCGCGGACGCGGCGCGCGCTCCTCCTCGCCACGTGACTTGCCGCCCTTGTCGGCAGGCGCATCGGAGACCGAGGGGCCCTTGGAAGCGGCACCAGCCTCGCGAGCAGCTGCGGCGCGGAAGGCGTCCTCGCGCTCCTCGCTCGACAGATGACGGCGACGACGGCGTGTGGGGTTCATGCCACCGCCGCGATTCTGCTGCTGGGGCTGCTGAGCCTCGCGCTCGCGGGAAGCGTTCTTGCCTGCGGGAGCGACCTCGCCGGCATCGCCCGAACCCGAGCGTTTGCGACGACGACGGCCACCGGCGGCCTCCTCGGCCTCGGGTGCCTCAACCTTACCACGGCCCTTTCCGCGGCCACGGCCCTCGCCCTGCCCCTGACCGGCGCGAGCATCGGATTCGGCATCGCGACGACGGCGCTTGGGCATCGACGTGCCGGCCAGACGGTCGGCACTCGACAGACCATCGCCCACGTCGACGCCGTTCTCGCGATCGAGTTCCATGAGCGCCAGGCGCATCTCGGGCGATTCGATGCGCTCGAGCACATCGCGTGTCACGCAATCGGGGCGGCAGTTGCAGCCCTGCTCGGCAGCCTTCTTTTTGCAGCCCTCCGAGCACGTCATATCGGCCAGGTTGACCTTAAAGACTTTGCCGTTCTCCAGGCGCAGCACCAGCTGCTCACGCGGCGTGTCATATTCCTGAATACGCGCCTTGCCAAGCGGCGTATCGATGAGCGTCTTCTTTTTGGGCGCACGGCTCTTAAAGTCCTTGTACGCCTCGAACTCATAACGCAGGCAGCACATCAGGCGGCCGCACACGCCGCTGATCTTGGACGAGTTGAGCGGCAGGTCCTGCTCTTTTGCCATGCGAATCGAGACGGGCTCAAACTGTCCGCCAAAGCGCGTGCAACAGAGCTCCTGGCCGCACTGGGCATAGCCGCCCACCAGGCGAGTCTCGTCGCGCACGCCGATCTGGCGCATGTCGACGCGAATGTGCAGCGTCGAGGACAGGTCCTTGACAAGCTGACGAAAATCGACGCGCTCCTCGGCCGCAAAGTAGAACACGGCCTTCTCGCCGCCAAACAGGTACTCGACGCCGACCGGCTTCATCTCGAGGTCGAGCTCTTTGACCAGACGGCGGAAATCGACCATGGCCTCGTCGCCCTGGATGGCCAGGTCATCGGCAAGCTGCAGGTCGATGTCGCTCGCCACGCGCAGCACGGGCTTGAGCGGCTGACCGATCTCTTCTTGCGGCACCTCGAAGGGATCGGCCGTGACCAAGCCGATCTCGGTTCCGCGCTCGGTGGAGCAAATAGCGTAATCTGCCTCGAGGATATCCAGGTCTTGCGGGTCAAACCACAGGTCGCGCGAGGCGTAGGTAAACTTAACGGGTACGACTAACGGCATTTCAGTGCCTTCCTGATATCGAACAGCATGACCTCGATGGCCAGCTGGGGAGTAACGTTTCTGGCGATGTTGCGCTCGGCGGTCGCGACCGCCTCGAGCGCCTGGGTGGCACCCGCAGCATTGGTCGCGGCGGCAAGCCGACCGATCGTGTCGCGCACATCCTCGTTCACCACGTCGGCTGCCTCGTCCTGAAGTGTCAGCAGCACGTCGCGCATGAGCGTCCGCGCGCTCGCCAGCGCTTCCATGATACCCGAACGCTCGCGCGCGTTGAGTTCGCGCTTGTTGCGGTCCTCAAGCTGCTTCAATGCTCCACGCGACAGGTAGTCGGCGTTTTGCTCGAGTACCTTTTCCTGCGTGGACTTGACCTCGGCGAGCGGCGCCTTAATGGCGACAATGAGCGACTTGGCGCGACTGAGCACGTCGGCCTCGTCGGCGGCAATGAGTGAGTCGATGGCACGAACCATCTGACGGCGGGCGTCCTGGCTCTCGGCGCTCTTA
>USCS01000129.1 GCA_900552875.1 uncultured Collinsella sp.
AACCCGCGACCCCAACCTTGGCAAGGTTGTGCTCTACCAACTGAGCCATGTCCGCCTGCGAGGATTTAATATACGGGATGATCCACCCGAATGCAAGAACTATTTTCGAATAATTTGAAAAAAGTTCGAGCCTATGTGATGGGTACGAAAAAGCCCGGCTACCGTAGTAGCCGGGCTGTTGCGCTTGGAGCGGACAACGGGGCTCGAACCCGCGACCCCAACCTTGGCAAGGTTGTGCTCTACCAACTGAGCCATGTCCGCTTGCGGATTATTAATTTACGCGAGTTGCCCAAAAGACGCAAGTACTTTTTTCAAAAAAATTGTTCAATGCAAGTTCGCGCAGGTGGATAACGTCAAGCCAAAGCGCTAAGCGCACGATTCCAATGCCGAGCTAAACAACTTCACCATCCGAACGCGCGTGCCGCCGCCATCCGTACGACGGGCAACTTCCACATTATCGACGAGCATGCGCATAAGCTTGATACCTCGCCCGCGCTCCTCAGAAGCCACCGGCTCGCTCGCCCCATCGATAGAATAGCCAGCGCCCCGATCAAGCACCTCGAGCACAACGCGGTCCCCATAGGCCTGAACCGTCAGGATGCAGCCAACACCGCCCGCATGGTCATATGCGTTACCCAATGCCTCCCCCAACGCCAATGCGACGTCATAGCGCTCATCACGCCTCAGGGGAAGCGATTCGAGGAGCTCGGCCACACGGTGCCGATAATACGGGAGATTCTCGATGCCTCGCTGCACTTCGACGCTCTTGCTCCATCGCGGCAACTCCCCCACCGGAATGGCGGGAATCGACTCCCGCGCCGGGCCCGCGACATGCAGGATGTCGACAAGTCGGGCAATTTCCAAAAAGCGAACGACCTCATCGGAGGCGTTAACGAGCGAAAGCAGCCCCTCATGCCTCATAAGCTCTCTGGCACGTGTAAGCAAAAACGCCAAGCCCGTCGAGTCGATAAAGCCCACGGTCTGGCAATTGATGACAACACGACGCACGCCCCGGTCGATCAAATTATCCAACCGTCGGCGCAGTGCGGGCACCGAGGCGATGTCGATATCGCCCGGTGGCGTCAAAACCGCTATGTCATTCCATTCATTCATACGACCATGGTTCCCCAAAAGAGCTCGCTCGATGCACACGTATCTGCAACCGCGCAGATTTCGCCCGTCAGGCGTCGTGACCTACGATCGACCCCGTAAAAACTCAAGGGAAACCAGCGCGATGTCATCGTTCAGCGCCGACTCGGTAAAGCGGTCAAGCTCGCCCAAGACCTTGCCGCAGATTCCCGATACGCCCTCACCCGAGACAGAGAGCAAAAGGTCACGAAGGCGCTGCTCGCCAAAAAAAGCACCCGAGCGATCACGTGCTTCGATTGTTCCATCGGTATACATAAATAGCATGTCACCAGGAGCGAACGTAAACACGCCCGTCTCGTAGACCATGCTCTCAAAGGCACCGATCACGCCCGATTGGCACCCAAGGAGCTCCACTTCTCCGCCTCGGGCTTCACCGCCACCAAGCGGCGTCGACGACGGCCTAATGACCATAGTGGGAGGATGTCCCGCCGAGCAATAGGTAGCGCGGCCCGCCTTAAGATCGATCTTGGCGATAAACGCCGTCACAAACGTCTCGACCCTCGAAAAGCCCATGAGCATGCTATTGAGCGAGCGTGCCATACGGGCAGGCCCCGCACCCTCCCAGGCATAGGCCGTCAGCGCCGTCTTGACGAGTGCGGACATGGATGCCGCCTCGATGCCCTTGCCGGACACATCGCCCAGGATCATGACGGCGCAGTCGTCGGGAAGACGGATGAGCGTATAGAAGTCACCGCCGACCAACGCAGAATTCGTTGCCGATAGGTATACCGAATCGGTTGCAATGCCCGGAACGTCACCAAGCGAATTTCTCATGCCAATCTGAAGCGTCTGAGCGATATGACGCTCTTCGCGCTTTTGAGATTCGCCCTCATAGATCAGCTCAAAGTCATGCGCCAGATGCACCAGGTAGTCGTATTCAAGGTCGTCAATTGGTTCTTGGCTGCCATCGCGGAGTAGCAAAGCGCGCCTCGTCGGCCCCTTGGCGATATCAGCGGGAACAATCGCATCGTTGCTTCGTTTGCCATCCGCTTCCGAGTGGTAGCGCCCCGCTTCGATGCCGGAGTCGACATAAAGCCCCTGACACGGTAGGCCGTGGGCCCTCAACCATGAACCCATAGACGTGGATTCGTCCACACGTGTAAGGCGCACGTGCTTGAGGTCGTCAGCGCTCGTCCCGCCCAACACCGATGTCTCAAACCCGTCGGGGGCTGCCCCCAGGCGCGCTGCTGGCGCCGTGACAGAAAAGAAGAGTGACTCCGGATCGTCCGGCAGCGCCACACGACTGCCGCCCTCAAAATCGATGACATAGGTTTCGAGGCCCGCATCATACTCCACGGGGCAGAAATGACAATTGAGCACCGTGCAGATTTCCGTCGACACCGCTCGCGAGGCGGCAACGGGATCATCGAGATAGGTAAACAGTTCGTCGCGCAGCAAATTGAGCGAGCGGCCGAGCTCCGCCGTGCGGCGCGAACGTAAGCTCGACGCCATGCCGACCAGCTGAATAGACAGGTAATCGCAGATGACCTCGAGCACGTTCACGTCATAGGCAAGTGGCGCCTGGGGGCGTTTCCAGCCAACTTCCAACACGCCAAGGACCTGCGTGCCGTAAAACACGGGAAGACAGATCTCGCTGCGATACGGGGGCATATCCTGCACGCGCAGCAAGTGCTTGGAACGATTGTCCAAATCCATGAACATACCCGAAGCAACCCGGTCGCCCTCAAGGTCCTGCTGAATCGACAGGCGACAGGCACGCGACTCGCGAAGCACGTAGGTCGGAATGCCCGCGCCGTACGGCATAAACTCGGGCAGATAGCTATCCTCAAGCTCCCTAGAAACACCGCGGAGCTTAAAGCCGCCGCTCTCGGAAAAATAGATAGCCGCACCGGAGGCATCGAGCGTTCCAACGAGCTGATTCAAAACGGTATCGAGCAAGCTGGGGAGCTCATCGGAGCCCACGGTACTCATAATGACCGAAAGGGTACCCGAAAGGCGTTTATTCGCCACCCTAAGCTCCGATAGCGCACGTTTGAGCTGACGATCGTGGGAATACTGCTCTTCGATGCTGTGAAGCGCCACCAGGACACGCGGTGCACGACGTCCAAAGATACGCGGAGGCGTAACGGAACCCGCGCGAACCAAGACGGGAATAAAAGATCCGTCGCTCAGCTTGAGCATCAGCTCGCTCTCGGAGCCATCGGTCTCAAACGGCAGACGATGTTCGGTCGCGCGCTCAAAGGCAGACGAGTACAGAACGTCTTTGACATCACCGTTGATGACGTCAGCGCGCTCCTCGCACATCAGGTCGAGCAAACGATTATTCACATGCAGAATGGTTCCGTCGAGCTCACAGATGATGACAGCATCGCTCGTGATCTCGACCAGTTGGGCAACGTCTGCCCACTCGTTGCGCTCAAGCGTTTCCATCGTGGACCTCACCGTCTATCGGTAACAAAAAAGCCTCCGAAGAGGCTTCTCAAATGCGATGGTGTCGGAGGCGGGACTTGAACCCGCATGACCTAAAAGCGGTCACTAGCACCTCAAGCTAGCGCGTCTGCCAATTCCGCCACTCCGACATGCTATGTTGTTGACTCGCGGTTCGTTTGTTGGACCCGCGCGTTCAACGAGGAAGATAATAACCTATGATTCGAGAACTGTGCAAGCACTTTTTTCAAAAAAGTTTACGAATTTGTAAATGCGCAGGTAGATCCGTGTGTCCGGCTCCGTATCGGTGTTGCCTCCCGGCGCGTCCTCGGGCATGAGCGATATTTTGCTGCGCACTTCGTGCTGCAAAATATCGCTCCCCCTGCGGAATGCGCCGGGAGGCAACACCGATTCGGGGCCTGCAAATACATACTTCAGGCACAGTTCTCAAACATGTTCTGGGAGCTGATATAAATTTAGTGGCTCGGCTTTGCCGAGCCCTTATATAAGGAGGCCGGAGCCAAAGCTCCGGCCTCGCTATCTTTCCCATTAGATTAAGTGAGCGATCAAGGAATCGCACCCCCTCTGCAGTGGTAACACAGGGCCCGTGCTGGACTTAGTTTTCAGAACATTCCGCAGACCAGGAAACCCCCTTATCCGCGGCTCCGAAGGAGCAGGATAAGGGGGTTTCCATGGTCGAGGACGTTCTGAAAACTAAGTCCAGCGCGGGCCCGGACGAGAACAACCGACTACAGGTCGATGTGCGATTCCTTGATCGGGAACGGCTCCGCGAAGTGGCACGCGCAGCAGTGACCCGGTGCGACTTCCTTAAACTCGGGAAGCTTCTCAGAGCAGATACCCTGAGCGATCGGGCAGCGAGTGTGGAAACGGCAACCGGTCGGCGGATCCAGCGGCGACGGCGGATCGCCAGCGAGGATGATGCGCTTGCGGGTCTTCTGGATATCAGGATCGGGAACCGGCACGGCAGACAGCAGCGACTGCGTGTACGGATGGTGAGGCTCGCTGTAGAGCGTCTTCCAGTCCGAAACCTCAACCATCTTACCCAGATACATAACGGCAACGCGATCGGAAATGTGCTGCACGACGGAGAGGTCGTGAGCAATGAAGAGATAAGCAGTACCGAACTTATCCTGAAGCTCCTTCAGCAGGTTCAAAACCTGGGCCTGAATGGAAACGTCAAGTGCAGAGACAGGCTCGTCGCAGATGATCAGCTTGGGCTTCAGAGCGAACGCGCGGGCAATGCCGACACGCTGACGCTGACCGCCCGAGAACTCATGAGGATAGCGGTTAATGTGCTCGGGGTTCAGTCCGACGACATCAAGAAGCTCGCGGACGCGCTCAATGCGCTCCTCCTTGGTACCAACGCCATGAATGGTCATGGGCTCAGAAACGATTTCGCCGATGGTCATCCGGGGGTTGAGCGAAGCATAAGGATCCTGGAAGATAAACTGCATCTCGCGACGCATGTCCTTGATCTCATGCTTGCTCATCTCGGCAACGTCTTTGCCCTGGAAGAACACCTTACCGGCGGTCGGCTTGG
>USCS01000130.1 GCA_900552875.1 uncultured Collinsella sp.
CGCCGGCGTCGATCATGCCGGTCTCGGCGTTAACGGGCAGGCCCTGGATGGCGATCATACCGGCAACAAAACCGGGGACGAGCGCCGGGCGCTTGCCGATGGACTCGGCGATGTAAGCGGAGAGCACGGGAACCATGAGGTTCATGGCGATGCCGCCGATGATCTTGAGCATAGCGGCAAAGCTGTTGTAGTCAGACGCCGTCGAATCGAAGGACGTGATGCCCCACAGGAACGAGACGGCGGTCAGGACACCACCAGCGACGACGAAGACCAGCATGTGGCTGACGCCGTTCATGAGGTGCTTGTAGATGATGTGGCCGATGGACTCCTTCTCCTCGACCTCATCCTCGACATCGGCAGCAGCCGCAACCGAGTCGTCACCCTTGGCGGCGAGCGCGCGGTCGATCAGCTTACCGGCGGCCTCGACGGACAGGGCTTTGGAAACACCAACGGAAACCATGCGCTTGCCGGCGAAACGCTCCGCCTGGACATCCTTATCGGCCGCGACGACGACGGCCTTGGCACCAGCGATCTCGCTCTTGGTGAGTTCGTTCTCGACACCGACCTGGCCATGGGTCTCGACCTTAATAGTCAGACCTCGCTCGGCAGCTGCCTTCTCCAGCGCCTCCTTCGCCATGAAGGTGTGCGCAATGCCGGTCGGGCAACCGGTCGCGGCGATGATGTCAAACTTAGCCATGTGTCCCTCCTTTTTAAGTTTTGCGCCCGCAGGCGCTCCCCTACACGCACGTCCTTGCGCGCTTTTCCACAACTGAAAGATACCAACCTACCGTCCGCGTGAGAAGAGACAAGGCGCAATTCTCCGGTGAAAAGTTCTTTCATAACCGTAAACGGTAAGTGAAAGTTTACCATCAACACTTGAAACGGCAAGGTGTATCTTGTAATTGAAAATCCCCCTATACTATGACATTACAAAACGAGTCCGATTTTCATGCCAACCAGGAGCCATCCATGACCGATAGTAGCAAGAGCGCACTTTCCCTCATTAGTACCCATCAGGGATACAGCGAGTCCGAGCAGCGCATTGTCGACTATATATTGGAGCACCAGTCCGAGGCGCCACGCCTCACGGCGGCTCAGCTCTCGCGCGCCGCCGCCACGTCCGAGGCGACCGTTTCGCGCTTCTGCCGCAAGCTTGGCTTTGGCAGCTTCCGCAGCTTTCAGTTTTCGTTGGCGCGCGACTTGGAGAGTCAGCGCAACGAGGGCCTGACCGACGAGGTATCGCTCGACAACATGGAGCAGAGCCTTAAGAACATCCTGGCTGCCAAGGTGAGCGAGCTTAATGCGACCATCGACGGGATCGACCACGATACGCTGGCGGCTGTTGTGCATGCCCTTAAGCATGCAGGGGTTATTGAGTTTGCAGCTGTGGGCAATACGAACGCGGTCGCGCTCGATGCGACGTTTAAGTTTTCGCAGCTGGGCCTGCGCTGCATGGCGAGCACCATTAGCGAGACATCAATCGGCTTTGCGCTCACGTTGCGCCCGGGTGACGTCATCGTGCTAATCTCAAACTCCGGCAAATCGCGCCGACTGAATCGCATGGCAAAAGCGGCTCGCAACTGCGGCGCAACCGTAGTCGTCATCAGCAGCGACAGCAAATCCCCGCTCGCGCGTCTGGCAGACTACACTTTTAATACCGTCAACCACGAGGCGCTGCTGACGACGGGTGACTTTGCGTTCTCCAAGATCAGCGCCACGATGATCATCGAGGTTATCTACAACTTCCTGCTGCCCGAGATTGAAGACGCCCGAGAGCATATCAGCTACTACGAGGAGCTCATCCAACCGGATAAGGTCGTTGAGTAAAACGCGAAGTGGGACAAAAAATTCAGTCTATTTTGTCCCACCAACACCGCTGATACGACCTAACCTCGAGCTTCTTCAAGCATCTGCTTGGCATGCGCCAAGCTCGCCTCCGATTGATCGCCGCTCAACATGCGGGCGATCTCGGCGGTACGCGCTTCGCCGGTCACCTCGTCCAAATGCGTCTGGGGAACATCGCCCGGTTCCTTACTGACAACATAATGTTTGTCGGCCATGACGGCGACCTGCGCCAGGTGGGTTACGACAATGACCTGATGCGTGGCGGCAAGATCGGCCAGCACACCAGCAAGAGCACGAGCCGTAGAGCCGCCGACACCAGCATCGACCTCGTCGAACACCAGTGTATCAACACCGTCCGCGTTACCGAGGACAACCTTGCTTGCCAACATGACGCGGCTGAGCTCGCCGCCCGACGCAATGCGGCGCAGGGGGCGTGGCGTCAAGCCGGCACCGCTGCGGTATAGCAGCTCGTAGCTCGAAGGACCAACGGACGTCCACTCAGCACGGGGAAGATCACGCGACTCCCAGACGAGCTCGGCGCCGCCCATCTCTAGGCGAGCCATCTGGCGGCCAACCTCGTGGCAAAAGCGCGGGGCCGCCGTATTGCGAGCGCGCTTAAGTGCCCTGGCAGCAGCGAACAGCTCGCGCTCGGCGCTCCCGAGTGCCTCACGCGCCCTTTTGATCTGTTCATCGCCATCATCGACCAGGGACAGCAGCTCTTGCGAGCGATCGCGCATGGCAAAAACATCGTCCATGGTGGGACCCCACTGACGCAACAGGCCCTTGAGGTCGGAATACCGCTCACGCATGCGAGCGAGCTCGCGCGGGTCGAAGGCGACGGCATCGCGATAGGTACGAAGCTCGTTCGCGCAATCCTCAAGGGAGATACAGGCATCCGAAAGTGCATCGGCAATGTCGCCCAGTTTGCGATCGACGGTAGCCATTCGGGAAAGCTCTGCCACAGCACTGTTCACGGCATCGAGCGCTCCCCCTTCAGAGGCAAGCGATGCATGGGCATCGTTGGCGGTGGCAACCAGTACCTCGGCATGTTCGGAGCGCGGCAGCAGTTCCTCGAGTTCCTCATACTCGCCCGGCTTAGGGTCGACCTCGCCGATGTGCTCGAGGGCAAAGCGCGCCTCCTCGACGCGGCTCCCCTGTGCACGCGAGGCCTCCTCAACGCGACGGACCTCCTTAGCGGCCGCGCGCGAGGCTTTAAAGCAAGCGCGGTACGCATCCAGCGCCTCGAGCGCAGAGCGTCCCGCCCAGGCATCAACCATGGCAACATGGTGCGCCGGGTCGAGCAAGCGCTGATGCTCATGCTGTCCGCACAGATCCATCATCACGCCAACGCGCTCCGAAAGCTCGCGCACACTGACGATGCGGCCGTCAATCTTCACGCGGCTGCGGCCCTCGGCAGAAAGGCTGCGCTGGACCGTGAAGCCCTCCGTGTCGTGCGGCCCGTCAAACAGACGCGCTTCGACGCTCGCCAGCGTCTCGCCCTCGCGCACCGTCGACGAATCCGCACGCTCGCCCAAAATAAGCTTGAGGGCCGAGAGCAGCGCAGTCTTGCCGGCGCCGGTCTCGCCGGTCAGAACCGTTAGGCCCGCGCTCGGAACCAACGTCGCCTCACGAATAAGTGCAATGTTGGAAACCTGCAGCTCATCGATCATGACGGACTCCGTAGAATACGCGGCTCACCGAGTTATAGAAGCTCTCGGGGCCGTAATCGAGCAGCAGCACATCTCCGGGCCCGCGGCGCACAGCCACGCTCTCAACGGTGCCATCGCAGGTAATAAACTGTCCATCGATAGCGATCGCCGGAACGCTCGGGCGATCATCGGACATAAAGATTTCGACGACATCACTCGGCGAAGTCAAGAAGGCACGGGCCTGAATGGTGTGCGGCGCAATGGGTACGCAGACCATGCCCGTATAGTCGGGGCTCACGATGGGGCCACCGGCACTGAGTGCGTAACCCGTAGAACCAGTCGCCGTGGACACGACCACGCCGTCGCCACGCAGTCGATCGATATGGTGGCCCGACACCGTGATGTCGAACTCGACCATATCGGACAGCGGACCGCGGGTAAGCGCCATGTCGTTGAGGGCGAAGGTGCGCACGACATCCTTCGTACCGTCTTCGCGCACGGACACGATATCCGCAGCGATGGTGGCGCGACGGCTCACGTGCAGCTCGCCGGAAAGGGCGTCGCTCACGACCTGCAAAATGTCGCGCTCCTCGGGACTCGCGGCCGTCAAAAAGCCCAGGTGACCATAGGAAAGACCGAGGATAGGAATCTCGCGATGGTTGAGGATGCGGGCAGCGCGCAGCAACGTACCGTCACCGCCGAGCGTAATGACCAGATCGGAGCCGTCAATATCAGGCGTGCTCTGAATCTTCGATCGCTGGTCGGCAGCCCATGCGACCTCATAGCCCTGGCGCGTCAGCCAAAGCTCAAGCATCAGGCCGCTCTCGACCGCCTCTTGTTTATAGTAATTGGGAACCAGAAAGACCTTCATAGCGTTGCAGCTTTCTCGCTCAAAACCGATACCTGGGATTGAAGCTCATCGTCGGTGCGTTCGCCGGGTGCAAACCTCGTGCCGTACAGGAAAAACTCAACGTTGCCCTTGGCGCCGTGGATGGGCGACACGCACACGTCGAGCGGGAACAGGCCCTTGGCGGCAAAGAGCTCAATCGCCGCCGTGAGCGTATCGCGACGGACGGCGGGGTCGGTCACGATACCGCCCTCGCCCACCAGCGCAGCCGGCGCCTCAAACTGGGGTTTTACGAGCGTGCAAAACGAACCCGAAGGCTTCAGGCACGCCATCACGGCGTCGATGATATTTGCGATACTCGTAAACGACACATCGCACACGGCCAGGTCGATAGCGCCGCCGTAGCCGAGCTCGGGCAGCTGCGTCACGTTGGTGCGTTCATGGAGCGTCACGCGATCGTCTTGGCGCAGCGACCAATCAAACTGAGCGCGACCCACATCGACCGAAACGACCGTAGCGGCGCCGCGCTTGAGCAGGCAATCGGTAAAGCCGCCCGTGGAGCATCCCACATCGAGGCAGGCAAGGCCCGTGGGATCGATACAAAACGCATCGAGCGCGCCCTCGAGCTTGAGCCCGCCGCGCCCAACGTAGGGAATACGACCCTTCACGTGCAACGGCAGGCCCGGCGTC
>USCS01000131.1 GCA_900552875.1 uncultured Collinsella sp.
TTCTTGATCAGACGGGCCACGCCGCCGCCGACGGTTCCCAGACCGATCAGACCGACGTTCACGGTGCGCAGGGATTCGCTCATAGATAGCTCCTTCGTGCATCTTATGGATGGATTAACCGCTTAAAGGTTGAGTGCATTCTAGCGTGAACCGAGGGCGCGTGCTCGCCAAGCAACAGGAGTCGCACAAAACGGCACCCCCGAAACGCTGCGGAAACATTGGAAACATGCTCGCTACAAACGGAACTCCGTAACAAACTGTCAACGTTTGCGCCATAAGGTTTGCCCCGTACCGCAAGACGGCCGCACTGCGGCCAGCGAAAAAAAGGGGGACACCATGTTTAACATCAACAGCACGCTCAGCCGTAGGAACTTTCTCGCCGGCGCCGCGGCGCTCGGCAGCACCGCGGCACTCGCTGGTTGCTCGTCGGGTGGCTCGGACGGCGGCACCGCCGATGACGGCAAGACCTTCAAGATCGGTGTCATCGGCCCTCTGACCGGCGCCGCGGCAACCTATGGCGTTTCGGCCGAGAAGGGTGCCAAGCTTGCCGCCAAGGATTTCTCGACCAAGGACCTCAAACTCTCGCTTAAGTCCGAGGATGACGTCGCCGACGGCGAGAAGGCTATCAACGCCTTCAATACCCTGTGCGACTGGGGCATGCAGGCGCTCGTCGGCCCCGTCACGACTGGTGCCGCCGTCGCTGTCTCGGGCGAGATCGCCGCCGATATGCTCATGGTCACGCCCTCTGCTTCGTCCCTCGACGTCACCAAGGACAAGACCACGGTTTTCCAGGTTTGCTTTACCGACCCCACCATGGGCGCGAGTGCTGCCAAGTTTTTGGCCGAGAAGTATGCAGACGCCAAGATCGCCCTGTTCTACAACTCCGGCGATACGTACAGCTCGGGTGTTGCCGATGCCTTTGCCGAGCAGGCCAAGGAGTCCAAACTTGATATCGTCGATACCGAGACCTTTAAGGACGACTCCTCCACGAGCTTTACCAACCAGCTCACCAAGGCCAAGGAGGCCGGCGCCACGCTTATCTTTGCCCCGATCTATTACACGCCGGCGTCCGTTTTGCTCAAGAACGCCAAGGACATGGGCTACGACGTCAAGATGATGGGCTGCGACGGCATGGACGGCATCCTGGGCGTTGAGGGCTTCGACACCTCTCTTGCCGAGGGCGTGCTGCTCATGACCCCGTTCTCTGCCGACGATGAGAAGAACGCCGACTTCGTCAAGGCATATAAGGACGCCTACGACGAGACGCCCAACCAGTTTGCCGCCGATGCCTATGACTGCGTCCATGCGATTGTCGAGGCTATCGATAAGGCAGACATCGACCTTACGGCCGACGGCGCCGACATTGCCGGCGATCTTGCCAAGGCCATGCGCAAGATCAAGATCGAGGGCCTGACGGGCGAGCTCACGTGGAACGACGAGGGCCAAGTCGAGAAGCCCGCTACAGCCTATGTGATC
Organism: uncultured Collinsella sp.; assembly: GCA_900552875.1. Classification (GTDB taxonomy): domain Bacteria; phylum Actinomycetota; class Coriobacteriia; order Coriobacteriales; family Coriobacteriaceae; genus Collinsella. The sequence goes on from USCS01000131.1 coordinate 1,477, forward strand.
CAGGACGGCAAGTACATCGCCGCCTAAGTGCGCATAAAGCGCTACCGGTGAGGCTGTTTTAATCAGGGCAGGGACGCTTGTAACAGAATGGAAACATTACTTTCACACAATAAAGTGGCTAAACTGCATAAACCAATAGAAATACGCATAATTATGGATAAACGGACAAAACAAAAGAAAAGTTGAAATAATCGCCACTTTTCTCAACTAAAGCGTCTACTATTTTGCGAACGCCGAACACGGCGAAGGATGGCCTGTTGGGTAACCAAAACCCGACGAGATTTGAGAGGAGAGCCGCATGTCGAGCCTCACCGGTAAGTCATTGAACCCTGTTATGAATCGCAGGAGCGTTATCGCGAGCGCAGCAGGTCTGGGGGCGATGTCTATTCTAGCTGGCTGCTCCTCCAACGGCGGCGACAGCGGTTCCGCTTCGGGCGACGCTTCGTTTAAGATCGGCACCATCGGCCCGCTGACCGGCGCCAACGCGTCCTACGGCAAGTCCGTTACCCAGGGTGTCGAGCTTGGCTGCAAGGATTTCTCGACCAAGGAGCTGCCGCTTGCCAGCAAGGCCGAGGATGACCAGGCCGACGGCGAGAAGGCCGTCAACGCCTTTAACACCCTGCTCGACTGGGGCATGCAGGCCCTCGTCGGCCCGACCACCACGGGTGCGTCGGTTGCCGTTGCCGCCGAGTGCGGTAACGACCCCGAGACGTTCATGATCACTCCGTCCGCGTCCTCCGAGGACGTCACCAAGGGCAAGGATTGCGTCTTCCAGGTTTGCTTTACCGATCCCAACCAGGGCGTCAACGCTGCCAAGTTCCTGGCGCAGAAGTATGCGGACGAGAAGTTCGTGCTGTTCTATAACTCCGGCGACGCCTATTCTTCGGGCATCGCAGATTCCTTTAAGGTTCAGGCCGCTAAATCCAAGCTCGAGATTGTTGACGAGGAGACCTTTAAGGACGACTCCGCCACGAGCTTTACCAACCAGCTCACCAAGGCCAAGCAGGCCGGCGCTACCATGATCTTTGCGCCGATCTACTACACGCCGGCGTCCGTCCTGCTCAAGAACGCCAAGGACATGGGCTACGACGTCAAGATGATGGGCTGCGACGGCATGGACGGCATCCTGGGCGTTGAGGGCTTCGACACCTCTCTTGCCGAGGGTCTGCTGCTCATGACCCCGTTCTCCGCCGACGACGAGAAGAACGCCGACTTCGTCAACGCTTACAAGGATAAGTATGGCGAGACTCCGGACCAGTTTGCCGCCGACGCTTACGACGGCGTGCACGCGGTGGCCGAGGCCCTCGAGGAGGCCGGTCTTGGTGTCGACGCCGACCCGACCGAGGTCGCCGAGAAGCTGCCTAAGGCTATGCTCAAGATTACCGTTGACGGTCTGACCGGCAAGCTCACCTGGAACGATAAGGGCCAGGTCCAGAAGGAGCCCACGGCGTACGTCATCACCGACGGCAAGTACGTACAGGCCTAATAAGCCGCCTTACATAGAGCGGTTTTGATCCCAAGCAGGGGAGGTTTTGGCCTTCCCTGCTTGCTTGGTATCTAGGGACAGTGTAACGTCCCTGTTTCATACATTAACTGGAAACCTATTCGAAAGGGGGATGTGGAACATGACGGTCTTTATCCAATACCTGGTCAACGGCCTGTCCATGGGCAGCGTCTACGCCATCATCGCGTTGGGCTACACCATGGTCTATGGCATCGCCAAGATGCTGAACTTCGCTCACGGCGACGTTATCATGGTCGGTGCCTATGTCTCGTTCTGCGCCACGTCGTATCTCGGCCTCCCGGGCTGGGCATCTGTAATTCTCTCTTGTGTGGTCTGTACCGTTCTCGGTGTTCTCATCGAGGGTCTGGCATACAAGCCGCTGCGTCAGGCGGGCCCGCTGGCCGTTCTGATCACGGCCATCGGCGTGTCTTACTTCCTGCAGAACGCCGCGCAGCTTCTGTGGGGCGCCACGCCCAAGAACTTCACTTCGCTCGTCACCTTCCAGGTGCCGGAGTTCTTGGCCAAGTTCAATGTAAGCGCCGTCTCGCTCGTCACCATCGTCGCCTGCCTGGTTATCATGGCCGGCCTGATGTTCTTTACAGGTAAGACCAAGATGGGCAAAGCCATGCGCGCCGTGTCCGAGGACAAAGCCGCCGCTCAGCTCATGGGCATCAACGTCAACCGTACCATCTCGATGACGTTTGCCATCGGCTCCGCCCTTGCCGCCATCGCCGGTGTGCTCCTGTGCTCCTACTCGCCGGTCCTGCAACCCACCACGGGCGCCATGCCTGGCATCAAGGCCTTCGACGCCGCCGTCTTCGGCGGTATCGGCTCCATCCCCGGTGCCTTTGTCGGTGGCATTCTCATCGGCATCATCGAGGCGATGGCACAGGCTTACATTTCCACGAGCCTTGCCAACTCCATCGTCTTTGGTGTTCTGATCATCGTCCTGCTCGTCAAGCCTGCCGGCCTCTTGGGCAAGTACGTCCCCGAGAAGGTGTAGGTGAGCGTTATGAAGTTTCTTAAAGACAAGCAGACGCGTCACGACTTTGTTACGTACGCCATGTGCCTTGTGGCGTTCGCCATCGTGTTCTTTATGCAGTCCAACCATATGATTCCGCGCATGATCGCCGGTCAGCTGGTTCCCATCACGGCCTATATCGTCATGGCCATCTCCCTTAACCTCGTCGTCGGCATCGCGGGCGACTTGTCGCTGGGCCATGCGGGCTTTATGAGTGTCGGTGCCTACACGGGCATCGTCACCGCGGTCGCCCTCGAGAGCGCCGTTCCCTCCGATCCGGTGCGCCTTATCATCAGCATTGTGGTCGGCGCTATCGCCGCTGCCATCTTGGGCTTCTTGATCGGTATCCCGGTCCTGCGCCTGAGCGGCGATTACCTGGCTATCGTGACGCTGGCCTTTGGCGAGATCATCAAAGAGATCGTCACCTGCCTCATTGTGGGTGTCGACTCCCGCGGCCTGCACGTGATCTTTAACATCACGGGCAACTCTACGATCGACGACCTGCATCTGCTCGAGGACGGTACCGCCATCATCAAGGGCGCCCAGGGCGCCACGGGCAACGCCCGCATCGCCACCTTTGCTATGGGCTTTGCACTGGTGATGATTACCCTGGTGGTGGTGCTGAATCTGGTCCGCAGCCGGACCGGCCGGGCTATCATGGCCATCCGGGACAACCGGATCGCCGCCGAGAGCGTAGGCATCAACGTCACCAAGTACAAGCTGATTGCCTTCGTCACCTCCGCCTCCCTGGCAGGTGCCGCCGGTGCCCTGTTCGGCCTGAACTACTCCAATGTCACCGCCGTACAGTTCGACTTTAACACCTCCATTCTGGTGCTGGTGTATGTGGTGCTGGGCGGTCTGGGCAACATCTGGGGCTCCATCGTGGCAACAGTTGTCCTGTATGTGCTGCCGGAGGCCCTGCGGCAGTTCTCTGACTATCGGATGCTGGTGTACGCCATTGTGCTGATTCTGGTGATGCTGG
>USCS01000132.1 GCA_900552875.1 uncultured Collinsella sp.
CTCGGAGACGCTCCGGGAAAGGAACATTTGGATGAGATCGAACACGAAACAGGCCCTGCTGGTGACGGTGGTGGGCGTGACGCTTTTTGTGGCGCTGCTGCGGCTTTCGGACGTTTTGGCCTTTGCCGCGCAGCTGGTGGATCTGGTGCTGCCCATTTTGGCGGGCGGCATTCTGGCGTTGTTCCTCAGCGTGCCCATGGCCGGGCTGGAAAAGCGGCTGGGGCGGCTGTTTGCCAAAGCGAGAAAGCAGCCCTCGGGCAAGGCGCTCCACCTGCTGAGCTTTCTGCTCACCCTGCTGGGGGTGGTGCTGGTGCTGGTGCTGGTGGCGGGGGTGCTGCTCTATACCCTCATCGGCAGCGGAAAGTCCGGCGCCGACCGGCCCGATCCCCCCAAGAACCCCACGGAGGACGTGGACCCCAATCAGCCTGCAACGCCCACTGTGAAGCTGTCTCTGGATCAGACGGCTCTGGAGCTGACCGTCGGCGGCACCGGGAAACTGACAGCCACCGGCGCTGAGGGCATCACATGGACCTCCAGCAATGCCGGTGTCGCCGCCGTGGGCGAGGACGGCACCGTCATCGTTTGCGGCGAGGACCCGCATCTGGTCGAGCTCGCCAAGTCGACGGGCCGTCATGTGCTTTCCTATGGTTTTGCCGAGAACAACGACATCGTCTGCGTGCATCCGGATGTCAAGGGCATCCAGAGCGACTTTATCGTTCGCTTTGAGGACGGCACCGAGCACGCTGTCGAGATTAAGAGCAACCCCGGCCGTCACAACATGCTCAACGCCACGGCCGTCTTGACCGTCGCCCATGTCCTAGGCCTCGATATCGACGCCGCCGCTAAGGCACTTTCGAGTTTTGAGGGCGTCCGCCGTCGCTTTACCCACGTGGGCGATATCGACGGCATCACGGTGGTTGACGATTACGGCCATCATCCCACCGAGATCAAGGCGACGCTCGCTGCTGCCTCTTCGCTGGGCTACAAACATGTCGATGTCGTGTTCCAGCCGCACCGCTATTCGCGCCTGCAGGCTCTGTGCGATGACTTTGCCGACGCCTTTGCCAACGCCGATAAGCTGCTGCTGATCGATGTGTTTTCCGCCGGCGAGATGCCGATTCCGGGCGTTACCTCCAAGATGCTCGCAGATACCGTTCGCGCCAAGCACCCCGGCAAGGAGGTCGTGTACTGCTCCAGCCGTCTTGAGCTCAACCAAGAGCTTGAGAAGCTCGTGGGCGAGGGCGACCTGCTGCTCACCATGGGTGCCGGCGACGTTACGACCGTCGGCCCCGAGTTCATCGAGTATCTGACTGCCAAGAAAGACGCTTAACCTCTATGGGTCTGTTTAACGCCGTCATGGCGCTTTCGGGCATGATCGACACGGACGTAGTCGAGGACGAACGTCTTGCACGCCATACAAGCTATCGTATCGGCGGCAAGGCTGACCTTTTTGTGACGTGCCATAGCTACCATGCCCTGCGTCGCGCCGTGGCGGTGCTTGACCGCGAGCAGGTGCCGTGGGTGATTATCGGCAAGGGGTCCAACCTGTTGGTTGCCGATGCCGGTTATCGCGGCGCCGTTATTTCGCTGGGACGTGAGTTTCAGCGCACGGTTGTTGCCGAGGACGGCTGCACGCTGACCGTTGGTGCGGGCGTGATGTTCGCGCGTTTGGTCAACGACGCCTTGTCGCGCGGGCTTTCGGGCCTTGAGTTCGCGGTCGGTATTCCCGGTTCGGTCGGCGGCGCCGTGTCCATGAACGCAGGTACGCGGACCGAGTGGATCGGCTCCCTTATCGAGGACGTGGTCACGTTTGATCCGGCGTCCGGTATTAAGCACTATGCAGGGTCCGAGATCGCTTGGGGGTATCGCGAATGCAGCCTGCCGCGTAACGAGATCATTCTCGAGTGCGTGCTTAAACTCAAGCCCGCACCCAAGGCAGACATTCGCGAGCGCATGGAGCGGTACCTGACGCGCCGCAAGCGCACGCAGCCCATGGGCCGTGCATCCTGCGGATCGGTCTTTCGTAACCCGCCCGACGCAAGCGTGGGCAAGTTGATTGAGGATTGTGGATTAAAGGGTTTTTCGGTTGGCAGTGCGGAAGTTTCGCCCGTACACGCTAATTTTATCGTTAATAACGGAACCGCCTCGGCCGATGACGTGGCCGCGGTTATCAGGCATGTGCACGGAAAGGTGAGGGAGGCGTATGGCATCGAGCTCAGACCGGAAGTTAAATTCCTCGGCTTCTAGAGCATCGAAACCAACCTTCCGCCGCGCCGGAGGGCGTTCCGGCGCACCTGCCCAGCCTCAACTTAAGCCCGCCATGCCCTCTAAGTCTGTTGGGGCCGTTCGTCCTGCCAAGCGCCCGGTCGTCGGCTCGCAGCTGGGAGGACGCCCCGCTTCTAAAAAGGCGAGTCGTCCGGCTTCGCGTCCTTCGGTGACGCCCAAGCCGGCGATGGGCACCAAGACCTCCCGACCCGTGGCGACGCCCAAGCCTTCGCTGGGGGCTCGTGCGTCGCATGCCAGCCGTACGTTGGCTGGCGCTAAGCCGCGTTCACTGACATCGGTGCCCGCTGCCAAGGCGTCTTCGGCAAAAAAGGGCATCAATCCTCTGTCATCGCTCGGTGCCATGGCGGGCAAGGCGACCGACGCCGCTTCTGCCATTAAGGGTAAGGGCAAAATCGCGGGCGGCATCCTGGCAGCCGTGGCCGTACTTGCCATTATTGCCATCGTCGTCATCAACTCCGGCCTGTTCGCCGCCACCGATATTCAGATTCATGGCAGCGAGCATGTGACCAAGCACGACGCCATGCAGCTCATCAATCTTCCCGAGAACACGTCGCTCTTTAACGTGGATCCCGATCAGATCACCGAGGGCCTCAAGCAAAACCCGTGGGTCTCGGGCGTGGATGTCCAGCGCCAGTTTCCCCATACGCTTATCATCACGCCGACGGAGCGTAAGGTTATCGCCATTGCCTATATCAGCTCCGACGACCTTGCCTGGGCTATCGGAGACGATGACACCTGGATTGCTCCGTTGTCGACGTCTGTCGAGGTTGACGACCAGGGAAACGTCATTACATCGGGGGAGGGTGCCAACACCCTGACCGGCATCGATGCCGCACTGGCGCTCGCTAAGCACTATGGCGCGGTGTTGCTGACTGATGTCTCGGCGGATGTCGCTCCAGTTTCCGGCCAGGCGGTGAGCTCCAAGGCCGTTAAGGCCGGCCTGGATTATGTGCGTGGTTTTTCGAGCGAGTTCTTGGGACAAGTCAAGGATATTTCCACGCCTTCGGTCGAAGCCATCTCGGCAAACCTCAATAACGGCATTGAGGTGTCGCTGGGCGATTCGGACGATATCGCCAAGAAGGAACGCGTAGTCACCAAGTTGCTTTCGCAGGTAGAGGGCGTAACGTATATCAATGTGCGCTCTCCGGGCAACTACACATTTAGGAATGCTCCGACCTCATAGCGCTGGTTGATGCTTTGTTGAGTGGCCATACCACGCCGTTTATCTGGTTTGTTTGGTTTTCACGGTCAATTATTTGACTGATACGTTCATAATGTGCAACCATAATACGGTTTACCTTTGCATTTACTTTCAACCTGAAGGTTAATGTGCGCAGGGGTCGACCCATGCTATGGCTATAACCTTTGTTCGGAGGACCGACATGCACGAGACAGAGATCAACAACTACCTTGCCGTCATTAAGGTGGTCGGCGTCGGCGGCGGCGGTACCAACGCGGTCAATCGAATGATCGAAGAGGGCATCCGCGGCGTCGAGTTTGTTGCCATCAACACCGATGCTCAGGCACTCGCGATCTCTGATGCCGATATCAAGGTGCACATCGGCACCGACCTTACCCGCGGCCTGGGCGCCGGCGCCAACCCCGAGGTTGGCCGCAAGGCTGCCGATGAGTCCCGCGACGACATTGCCGAGGCGCTCGCTGGCGCCGACATGGTGTTCATCACCTGCGGCGAGGGCGGTGGCACCGGTACCGGCGCTGCTCCCATCGTTGCCGATATCGCGATGAACGAGGTCGGCGCACTGACCGTCGCCGTCGTGACCAAGCCCTTCACCTTCGAGGGCCGCAAGCGCAAGAAGAGCGCCGAGGAGGGCATTAAGACCCTCTCCGATTGCGTCGATACCATGATCGTCATCCCCAACGATAAGCTGCTCGACATCGCCGAGAAGAAGACTACCATGCTCGAGGCCTTCGCGATTGCCGATGGCGTCCTTTCCCAGGGCACCCAGGGCATCACCGACCTCATCACCGTCCCCGGTATCATCAACCTGGACTTCGCCGATGTTAAGACCATCATGAAGCAGGCCGGTACCGCCATGATGGGTATCGGTACCTCTTCTGGGGATACCCGTGCCGTCGACGCTGCCCAGCAGGCCATCTCCAGCCCGCTGCTCGAGAGCTCCATCGATGGTGCCACACGCGTGCTGCTCTCCATCGCCGGTTCCAAGGACCTGGGCATCCAGGAGATCAGCGACGCCGCCGACGTTGTCGCCAACGCCGTCGACCCCGAGGCCAACATCATCTTCGGTACCGTTGTCGACGAGTCCCTGGGCGATCAGGTGCGTATCACCGTCATCGCTACGGGCTTCTCCGACTCCAACGTCAACCGTCAGGACGAGCTCTTTGCTGCTCAGCAGTCTCAGAGCAAGGCCGCTGCCTCCGCTGAGCCGCAGCGCACCGCTCCGGCCACCAGCCCGGCTCAGGCCGCTCCGACCCGCAACGTCGGTGGCACCGAGCTTCCTAACTTCGGCAACGATCAGTTCGAGCTTCCCGACTTCCTGAAGCGCGGTAGCTTCTAAGTCGTTCTTTGCATTGTTGTGCGCAGGGGCGTGTCCGTATGACGCGCCCTTTTTATTAGAGGCTTTAGCCTGTGCGGGGCGCGCAGCGCGCCGCATCAGAAACC
>USCS01000133.1 GCA_900552875.1 uncultured Collinsella sp.
CACGTATCAAAGCCGGGGCAGCCGTAGACACCCATAAAGATGGCCTGCCTCATGCGGCAGATGCCATCGATATCCTTGCCGTACCACTTGTTTTTGCCACCGTAGGTCATAAGGCCAAACACCTTGTCCTGCGGCTGCAGCACGTTCGTGAGCACGCGTGCCATGTCCTTGTCGATCTCGGAGTAATAGATGCCCGTGGCGACACCGATCAGATGATATTCGTGCAGGTTGGGATACTCGTTTTTACCGAGCGTCTTCACATCGAGGGTATCGATCTCGGGGTGTGCCTCGACGATGGCGTCCACGAGCTTTTTCGTATTGCCGTGATGGCGCGAGGCGTAGAGGATGATGGTTCGCATAAGAAGGCCTTTCAGCTGTAATTGCATCAATGTCTGTATGGTACCCCGTTACATGGCTGGGATACCGGACGCATCGATGAACGTGCGGGTTTGTCCTTTGGTTAGGGCCGAGACGGGTACTTGCGAGCAAAAAGCAGTTGTTCGAAAGGATGGGCAATGGAATACGCTCTCTCCAACGATTCGATTTCTATTAAGGTGTCCACGGCCGGTGGTTCGTTTACCTCGATCGAGGCCGGAGGTCGCGAGTATCTGTGGCAGGGCGATCCCGCCGTGTGGTCCGGCCAGGCACCGATTTGCTTCCCGATTTGCGGAGGCTTGCGCGATAACAACGCCATGACGTTTGCCGGGCATCATGTAAAGCTCGCCCGCCATGGGTTTGCGCGCAAACAGGAGTGGAAGCTGCTGAGCCAGAGCGAGAACGAGCTGGCGATGTGCCTGGCTTCGGAGGATAACGCCGCGCTGCTGAGCGATTATCCGTACCCGTTTAAGCTTGTCGCTCGTTATACGCTCGAGGACGCTGCCGTGCGCGTTTCCTACGAGGTCACCAACGAGGGCACCGAGGACATGCCGTTCTTTATTGGCGGTCATCCCGGCTTTAGGTGTCCGCTCGATGAGGGCGAGGCCTATACGGACTACGAGTTGCGCTTTGAGAAGGACGAGGCTGCGGAGCTCTGCACCGCTGTCCCTTCGACTGGCTTGATTGATGTGGACAGGCGCTCCAAGAACCCCATGGTGGGAAAGACACTGCCTCTGTCGCATGAGCTCTTCGATTTTGCGGAGACCATCTTTGATGTGCTCGAGAGCCGTCAGGTCACGCTTTCCAAGAAGGGCGAGGACAAAGGCGTTTGCCTGAGCTTTGAGGGCTTCCCGTATCTCATTGTGTGGAGTAAGCCCGAGGGCGATTTTGTGGCAGTTGAACCCTGGGGTGGCCTTTCGACCTGCTCCGATGAGGACGACGTGCTTGAGCATAAGCGCGGCTGCCTTGTCGCCAAGCCCAAGGAGACCGTCGTTCGCTCGTTCACGATTGAGATTCTGTAATTCCGTTTTGTCGACTCGTATCGCGAGGCACAAGGAGCCTGCGAGATAAGGAGCTAAAAATGATCCTCACCGTTACGATGAACCCGTCTGTCGATACGCGCTATCAGCTCGATGAGCTCATTATCGACGACGTTAACCGTGTGAAGCCCGAAAAGACCGCTGGCGGCAAGGGCCTCAACGTGGCCCGTGTGCTGGGTCAGCTGGGCGACGACGTTGTGGCAACCGGTCTGCTCGGCGGCCACATGGGCGCCTTCATGGCTGAGCTCATGGACGCCAACGGTATTAACAACGACTTTGTGCCCATCAAGGGCGAGACTCGCATTTGCCTCAACATCCTCCACGCCGGCAACCAGACCGAGCTGCTCGAGAGTGGCCCGACAATTGCCCCCGAGGAACTCGATGCCTTTACCGCCAAGTTTACTGAGCTTGCGGGCAAGGCCGACGTCGTCACCATTTCGGGTTCTCTGCCCCGCGGTGTCGAGGCAGACTACTATGCCAAGATCACGGGCATTGCCGAGAACGCCGGCGCCAAGGTATTGCTCGATACCTCGGGTGCCTCTCTCGAGGCTGCGCTCAAGTCCGAGGTCAAGCCCGAGCTGGTCAAGCCTAACCTGACCGAGATCAACGGCCTTCTGGGTACGAGCTTTACCACCGACGATGTGGATGAGCTCCGCGCCGCGCTCGCCTCTGACGCCCGCTTCTCCGATATCCCCTGGGTCGTCGTATCCATGGGCGCTGCCGGCTCCGTTGGTTTCCATAACGGCCGTGCGTTCCGCGCCAAGACGCCCGACATCCCTGCCGTTAACGCTACGGGCTCTGGCGATTCGACCATTGCCGGCTTCGCACATGCGATTGCTGCCGGAGCCGACGACGAGACGGTGCTGCGTACCGCCAACACCTGCGGCAAGCTCAATGCCATGGATCCCATGACTGGCCACTTGGTTATGGATCGTTGGGACGAGGTTTACAACGGCGTTGTCGTGACCGAGCTGTAGGAGCTTGTGCTGCGGCCCCGGCATCGGTTGCTAGCTCATGTCGACGACAAGTGCAGTAGCATTATGCCGGGGCGCGACGCCGACACTGTCGTGTTCAATCCCGACCTTACCCTGGTCGAGACGCATGTGGGTGGCAACAGCGTCGGTAATGCGTTTGCCGAGTAGCCGCCAAAGAAACGATCCGAGAGGGGATTTAGATGATTTACGGTGCATTGGGCGATATCGAGGAGTACCGTGGAATGCTCAAGGGCCTCGACGTGCTGATCGATTGGCTCGAGGAGAACGATCCGGCGAAGCTCGAGGTCGGCAGCCATCCGATTCTGGGCGACAAGGTCTTTGCGAACGTCATGGCTCCCACGACGCGTCCCGAAGCCGAGGCTCACTATGAGACGCATCAGCGCTATCACGACCTGCAGATCGACGTCGAGGGTCGCGAGGCCTTTAAGGTTGCCACGGGCAGCCTGACGCTGGTTCAGGAGTTTGACGAGAAGGACGACTACGATCTGGTCGATTCCGACGCCTCGATCGCCGGCGATCTTGCTGACGACAAGTTTGCGCTGTTTGTTGCCGGCGAGCCTCACATGCCCACGCTCGAGTTCCCGGGCGATGGCGCACAGCCGGTCAAGAAGATCTGCTTTAAGCTGCTTGCAGACGCTTACTGGGAGGAGTAACGCGCTGCTCGGCTGAGCTGTTCGTCTGCTAGCGTGATTCCATTGAGGAGCGCGCTTGAGCCCCGTTAATCGCGGTTCCCTTGGGGATTGCGGTTGGCGGGGCTTTTTTGTTGAGTAGGGGAGTTGCCGGCAGCGTTGTGCTTGGATTTATTTGCGAAGAACATCGGCTAGCCGCAGGATTGAAATCATCGACCGATAAGTGAGTTCCACTTCTTCGCCCGCAAGCAGTCGTTTCGAGCCAATCTCATCTAGCCCCACAAGCCGAGAAAACAGCGGGCCGCTCATCGTGCCCTCGTCAATTGATTCCCTTATGGTCTTCAAAACGTCCGTATCATGAAGCGATGCCGAGCTGTAGGGGGCAACACGAGCGGAACTCTCAATTAACGACGAGACAAAAGGATGGAGATGCTTTGGACATAGTCCATCAAACACCACATCCCCATTGTCATCCGAGCCGACCAGGCGCCAAGTATAATGATCGACCCAGTCATCTCCGTCATATATGGCGTCCATGAGCAACTTCCCGTCTAGAGAGAAAAACCTATTTGGACATCGGGGCGCAAGACCGCAATCCATATCGGGCCTGCAGCAGCTCCAACCCAACGCACCACATAGGTTCCCTTTCGTACATGTGTATCAATCTGCCCCGAAATGCCGGTGAATGCAATTCCAGACCCGTTTGTCGGATAGCAATCGACGTATTTTTGTTTTCCGCTCACAACCTTGTATAGATATATCGTTCCAGTAAAAGAGAAGGTATCGTGACTATTTTAGATCTATATGGCCAATTCGAGCCCTCACCATGGCAATTGTTGCAGCTGGGTTTCTTTTCATTAAAATTTCACTTTGGTAAATCCCCGCCCCTAAGCATTAAACCCGAAGTCCACCGAGTGGGCGAATTCCGGCGGATGTGCGCCCGAAATCGGCAACAAAAAAGCCGCCCGAAGGCGGCTATCTTGTGCAATGGAGCCAGCGACCGGGCTCGAACCGGTGACCCCCGCTTTACGAGAGCGGTGCTCTACCAACTGAGCTACGCTGGCGGCCATGTGGTGACGCAACTGAGGCGTCAACGGCTGTCTATGATACGGGACATCACAAATCCGCGCAAGGGTTCTGGCGGCTTTTCTCACTTTAAATGCACTAATATTGGAGACGTGATGTCTTGCTCTTACGGGTCTCAAAGAGAATGGGGCAGCCATGGCTCAACCCAAGATTCTTCTCACACGCATCGACGACCGGTTTATTTGCGGGCAAGACATTGAGCTGTGGAACGAGGCGACTGGTTCCAACCTTGTCCTAATCGTCAACGATGAGATCGCGGCGGATTCGCGCAAGTGGGCCCCTATGAGGGTGGCGACACCCGAGGGTGTCTGGACGCGGTTTTTCTCGGTGCAAAGGACTATCGACATCATTCATACCGCAACGCCGCGTCAATGGATTCTGGTCATGGTGGCCTCACCCGCCGATGCACTCGCGCTGGTTAAGGGCGGTGTGCCAATCGCCAAGGTCAGCATTGGCCATATGCAGGCAGGGGAGGGCAAGCGCCCCATAACGCCCGCGGTTGCCGTGAGCGACGCAGACGTTGCTGCCCTCAGAGAGTTGCAAAAGCTCGGAGTAGAACTAGAAATTCGCCACCTCCCCAGCTCCAATCCCGACCCCATCCAACTAGTCATTTAAGAACGTCCCCAATGACTAGGTAGAAAAACGCCCGTCGGCAGTGGTACCGGCGGGCGCTGCTGTGCGATATGTTGCGTTGTGGGCTTAGTGCCTCATAAAGTGGTATTCGATCACATTGCTGTAGGGGTGACCCGGGCCCACAATGCCCTGCGGGAACAGCGGCTGG
>USCS01000134.1 GCA_900552875.1 uncultured Collinsella sp.
TGGGAACCGTAAATAAAGGACAGGCCACCCTCGGTAGCGAGCGCGACACCCATGTCGACGCCCGAGACGGACTGCATGATGGCGGAAACCATGGGGATGTTCAGGGTGATTGCCGGCTTCTCACCGCGCTTAAAGCGGGTTAGCGGCGTCTTAAGAGAGACGTTGTTGGGGATGCACTGCGAGGACGAGTAACCAGGGACCAGCAGATACTCCGAAAACGTGTGGGACTCACCGGGAAAGAACGTAGCCATGTTTCTCCTTTTTCCATGCGACCGGTCGGCTGCAGGCCTCGTAGGACCCAGCCCAACCTTGGGCGCCCAATACTGGGGAAGTATCTTAGCGCACTTTGACTGCTACAATGCATGATTTAAGAAGAGCACATGAGGGTTTGACGCAGGCTTTGCGTTTGCCCAGCATACACTTTAGCCGGGAGACGTGAAGCACATGGAGTACAAGACGACGGCAAAGCTGGTCATTCAAGCGTGCGACAAAGACCTGCCGGGCGTATTTGGTCACGGCTGTGTCTTGCTGCTGCAGGGTATCGCCCGAGAGCACTCGCTCAACCGTGCCGCCAAGAGCATGGGCATGGCATACTCCAAAGCCTGGCGCATTGTGAACGAGGCGGAAGGGCAGCTGGGCTGCAAGCTCATCGAGCGCGACGGCGCCCGCGGATCCACCCTCACCCCCGCCGGAGAGCGCGCCATAGCGGTCTACGAGAAGCTGCAGGCCGACATAAACAAGGTCATTGCCACCAAAGCCGACGCCCTCATCGCCAGCATCAAAGAATAGCCAATTTGGGACGGGGCTTTTTAGCTACGCAACCCCCTCTCTAAGTTGCGGTGAAATAGGGACTGTTTATGCCGATAAAGCCGTAAATCAATCCATATTTCACCGCAACTTATGGAGTCGAGGATGATTTAGCTAGTTGCGGAGGGCGTTATCTAGGGCGGACGCTACGACCAGGGGGTTGTCGGTGCCGGCGAAGAGGCGGATGGTGCTCCCCTGCTTGCCGCGCGTGGCCGAGAGGCGCGTCGTTGCGCCGCCGGCGGGCGATGTACGAAACTCCCCCGGCAAAGCATCGAAGAAATCACCCGCACTGCGCTCGATAAGGTCAAACTCAACTGCCGGGCCAAAGCCGTGCTCGAGGATTCCTGTCGCAACCGCATGGTCGGGATGCGAGCTCAGTCCGGGATAGCGCACGTTGCACACCATCTCGTTGGCGGCCAGATACTCGGCCAGCGCACGGGCGCGGTCGAAATGCGCCTGCATACGGACGTCGAGCGAGTCCAGTCCCCGCTCCAGCACACCGGCCTCGTCAGCAGTCAATTCAAACTTGGCCAAGCCACAGCCCTCAAGCAGGGTATGCGCGCACTCGGCCGCGGCATCCACACGATGGCGCTTGAGCTGCGAGCGCGCCACCGAAGCGGCAACGAGCTTGCGCGGCGCCTTACCAGCACACACGCGGTCGAGCGCCTCGAGCAACAGCGCAGCACCTAGCCGCAGCGGATCGCAGCCAAAAGGCGACGCCACGGTGTTGTCCACAACCAGCAGCGCATGGGCCTCACGCGCGGCGCGTCCTAACGCTCGCAGATCGGGCACGCGCAGTCCAAACCCGCCAATAGAGTTGACGAACCACCACAGGTGCGGCCCCTCGACCTCAAACGAAGCATCAAAGCCCTCGGACGCAGCGGCAAACGCCTCGGCGGACGGCGAGCCCACGAGCACAACATCGCAGCCATCAAAGCCGCTCGCAAACGCATCGGCAAAGTCATCCGCAAAGGCCACCAGGCGATCGCCGGGCCGTACAATCCCCAGCAACGACAGCGCTGCCGGCACATGCGACGCCGCAAGCAACCGCGCCTCACGCGCGCTGGCCCTCAAAGCCCAGGCCTCTTCTAGCTGCTGTACGCCCATACGGCACCTTCCCTCCAAAACAAAAACCCACGATGCGGATGTTTCCCACATCGTAGGCTACGGCTGCAGTATAGCGCCGATATGCGACGAATCGCCTAGATGTTGAGCGCGTGGTAGGTCACATTCGCGCCCGGAGCGTCAACGGTCACGCCATAGGCCTCGGGATAGATGCGCGTCGAAAACACGAGCGAGCCATCGTTCACAAACACCTCGACCGACGAGACATCGCCAACAATGCGCACGTTACGAACCTCGTCGACGGACTCCCAGCGCACAGTACGACCGCAGCCGGCAGAAGCGCGGCCCTCATCGGTAAATCGCATCTCAAAGCGCGGGGGCAGTTCGTCCTCAGCGGGCACAAACGCCAGCTTCAGCTCGCCATCAACGGTCGCGGTAAACGCGCCGTCGACACCGTCAACAACAACATCAAAGCAGGTATCGCCGGCAACCTCCAACGAGCCCGCCCCCACACGCACCGAGGCATAATGGTGCTCAATCTCGCGCGCCGGCTGCTGCAGCACCACGCCGTCGACACCGGCTGTGAGCTCACGCGGCACCGTCATGCAGTGCTGCCAGCCGCACGCTACGGTGGGCGCGTTGTCATAGGTCGGCTCATCGGGCATGCCCATCCAGCCGATCAAAATGTGGCGACCATCCTCGGACGTAAACTCCTGAGGAGCATAGAAGTCAAAACCGGCGTCCCACAGGCGGAACTCGCCCAGCTCATAAGCGTCCTTGCCACCAGTGATGTCGCCCGATACAGGCATGTAGCCAGCGGCATACACGTTGCCGCGGTCCCA
This sequence comes from uncultured Collinsella sp., assembly GCA_900552875.1. Taxonomy (GTDB): domain Bacteria; phylum Actinomycetota; class Coriobacteriia; order Coriobacteriales; family Coriobacteriaceae; genus Collinsella. Next base: position 2,715 of record USCS01000134.1, read on the forward strand.
ACGGCCGCCCTCGAGGCCCTGGGGCGAGAAGGACAGCCACTTCGCCGGCACACCGCCATCCGACTCAAGCTCAAGGTATCCCGGGCACTCCCACATAAAGCCAAAGCGCTCGGGCGTGGAAACGCGGCTTTCGAGCTCCCAGCTCAGCATATCGGCCGAGCCATACACCAAGATCTCGCCCACATCGCGCCCGGCACCTTCGCCGTGCATCGCACAAAAACGGCTTTCGACATGCGGCCCGTCCACGCGACGACGCGCGCCCAGCACCATGTGGTAACGCCCATTATCATCGCGCCACACCTTGGGATCACGCACGTGGCAGGTCAGATCGTCGGGATAATCCTCGGACGCCAGCACCACGCGCTTTTGGCTGAACTCCCGACCGGCAAGGCCATCAACGCTCTCCACATAGACGGTATCGGCGCGACGGCCGGTATTGACGTAGTCGTACGTGCCGTCCGCATCGGAAAGCTTAACGTTGCCCGTATAGAGCACGCGAATGCGGCCGTCCTCGGCAAGCGCGGAGCCTGAATACACGCCATGGCAATCGAACGGCTCGTCGGGCAGCAGCGGGGCGCCAACATATTCCCAGTTCATAAGGTCGCGGCTTGTGGCATGGCCCCACATCTTTACGCCGCCGTTCACATCAAACGGGGCATACTGGAAGTACGCGTGAAACACGCCGCCCGCTTGGCAAAGACCGTTGGGGTCGTTGAGCCAGCCCGCCGGCGGCATAATATGGAAGCGCTGGCCATACGCGCCATGACCGCACTCAGAGGCGGCGGCGTCAACAGCGGCGACCAGCTTTGCAAGGTCGCGACCAAGTGCATTAGACATATCAAAGTCCTAACGGATCGAAAGTAACAAGACACCAGAGATCGGCACCAGATACGGGAAACGCCCGCGAGCATACGACCCGCGGGCATCCCCTCAATCAAAAGCTCTTAGGCCTGCTCGGAAGTCTTGGACTCGTCCTTGTACAGGACAAACGAGACGGCAAAGGAAACCAGCGCGGCGACCGCAAACATGATCGCGTACTGCACGGGCTGGGCCAGGCACAGCAGGATACCGAAGATACCCGTAACGCCCGTGCCGGAGGCAGCCAGCGAAGTGAGCGCGCAGACCAGGGCGCCGCAGCCACCGCCGATGCAACCGGCGATGAAGGGCTTAAAGAAGCGCAGGTTCACACCAAAGATGGCAGGCTCGGTAATGCCCATGAAGGCGGACAGAGCCGAAGGAAGCGCCAGGCCCTTGATCTTGGCATCGCGGGTCTTAAAGGCAACGGCGAGTGCGGCACCACCCTGGGCGATGTTGGCGGCACTGGCGATGGGCAGCCAATAGGTCACGCCGTACTGGGCGAGCTGGCCCAGGTCGATGGCGGTGTACATCTGATGGATACCGGTGACGACCGTAGGCGCATAGAACAGGCCGACGATAAAGGAACCGATGCCGAAGGGCAGGGTGAGCAGGGCCTGGATCAGACCGAGGACGGCGTTCTCGGCCCAGACAAAGATGGGGCCGACGGCAACGAGCGTCACGAGCACGGTCACGAACACCGAGACGAGCGGGGTCACAAAGAGATCGAACATCTCGGGAACGATCTTGTGCAGGCGCTTCTCGAGGAAGGCCAGAATGGCGCAGGCGATAACGATGGGGATCACGTGGCCCTGATAGCCGACCCACTCAAAGCTGTACACGCCGGGAATGACGGTGACCATAGTCTGCACGCCCTCGGAGGCAACCGTGTAGGCGCTCTGCAGCGAGGAGTTGATGAACGCACCGCCGACGACAGCGCCCAGATACGGGTTGGCGCCAAAGGCCTTAGCCGCGGAGTAGCCGATCAGAATCTGCAGAATGCCAAAGGACGTGCCCGAGACCAGGTCGGCAATCTTGTAAATAAAGTTATTGGTGTCGAGCGCGACAAAGCCGTTGGAGGCCATAAAGTTGAGGGCGCTCATAATGCCCAGCAGCAGACCCGAAGCCACGATGGCGGGGATGATGGGAACAAAGACGTCGCCGAGCACCTTAATGGCACGCATAAAGATGTTCTGCTGCTGTGCCGCGGCCTCCTTGACCTCGGCCTTGGTGGCAGCCTCGACGCCGCTGAGCGCGATGAACTCTTCGTAGACCTTGT
>USCS01000135.1 GCA_900552875.1 uncultured Collinsella sp.
ATTCCATTACATGTCGAGTGTTTTAGTACTGGCTCTCGTGCTTGCTAAAGAAGTCGAAGCGCGGGGGCAGCGGCTTCACGCGGTGCTCGCCGGGCTTCTCGCCCAGGCTCTCCACAAACTCATCCGTGGAGGCGAAGATGTTATCCCAGCTAAAGAAGGCGACCGGGTCAACGTCGAAATACTCGCAGATGAGCTCGCAGCCGGCCGGGACGATGCCGTGCATCAGGACGGTCGCCACGCGCAGCTCGGTGAAGGCGTCGACGAGGGCCTGCGTCATCGCGGTATTGGCTTGCTCACCCTCGAGCTTGTTGGCGGCCTTGGAGGCGTCGCTCCAGCGCTTGTTGGCGGCGCGCAGGTAGTCGTCGCACACGGCGAGTGCGTGGTGCGTCTCGAACTTGTACATGGCCTGCTCAAAGGCGAGAGCTGCCTGCTCGGCGGCTTCGACCACGGCGGCAGAGGCGGCACCGGCGGGGATGCAGCCGTTGCGATAGGGGCTCTCGTCGCCCTCCTTGATGGCGACGCCGTAGAAGCAGCTGCGGGCCAGGCGGTTGAAGACGCCGGTCAAAAGGGCGCTCTCCTTAAGGGCAGGGTCGATGACGCGCTTGTCGTCGCAGGCGCGCACCTCGTTGCCGTCCTTGTCCTTGCCGGTCACGCGCGTGTCATATGCCTTGGGGCTAAAGCTCACCGGCTTCTCGGACAGGCCGAGCGACAGCCAGTGCGCGCGCATCTGCTCGCAGGTGTAGTGGTTGAGCAGGTCGTCTGCCGGCGGGGGAGGCGTCTGCGAGGACGAGCTTGCCTTTTTGCCCATGTAGAGCAGGTGGTAGCAGGCGCTGACGGTGCTTTGCGTGAGGTTCCAACCCAGGGCCTCCCACATGGCGGTCTGCGCGATGCAGTAGAAGTAGATGTTGTCCTGGCCAATGAACTGGTAGATCTGAGCATCATCCGAGCACCACCAGTCGCGCCAGTCGAGTGAGCTGTGCTGGTAGGTGGGCGCGGGGACCTGCGTGGAATCGGCGGCGGGCTCGCCCATGAGAGCGGCGTCCTGGGCGGCGACACCCTCGGTCACGCCGGCGGCCTTGGCATCGCGTGCGAGCACGGTGCGGGTGTAGCTGATGGGTGCCCACAGGCTCTCGGGCCAGCACCAGCAGGTGACGTCGGAGACGCCGTCGACCTCGGGCACCGGAACGCCCCAGTCGATGTTGCCGGTGATGCGGAAGGGCACGAGCGCCTTGCCGCTGCGGAAGCGCACGCCGCCGTTGGCGAGCACCGCGTGAGCGTCGTCACGCTCCTTCCAGCTGGGGAAGGTGACGGTAAAGCTGCTCTTGTTGCCCTCGGGCTCCAGCACAGTGTGCTCGGGCAGCTGGTCCTCGACGGCGTCGAAAGCCTCGCGGAACTTGTTCTGAATATAGAGCTGTGCCGGCAGCAGCCACTCCTCCATGGTCTTGGAGACCACGGAGCGAACCTGCGGGTTCTGGGCGAGCTTGGCGGTGTAGGTCTTCATAAAGTCGAGGTAGGCCGGCAGGTCGAAGTAGAGGTTGTCGACCGGGCGCAGCTCGGGCACCTCGCCGGTGAGCTGGCTCTTGGGCGCGATGAGCTCCTCGGGCTCAAACTGGTGACCCAGGTCACACTCGTCGGCATAGGCTTTCTCGGACTTGCAGCCCTGGATGGGGCAGCGGCCGATCACCTGGCGGCCGTTGAGGAACGTGCCGGCCTTGGCATCGTAGAACTGCAGCGTGGAGCGCTTGGAGATGGTGCCCTGCTCGTGCAGGCGCTCGATAATCTCGGCGGTTACCTCGTTGTGAATCTGCGCAGCCGGCTCAAGGCCCGAGCCGCCGTAGATATCGCAGCTGATGTTGTAGTTGTTGAGGGTCGCGGCTTGGCGGGAGTGATTGGACTCGACATACTCGCCGATGGACTTGTCGTAGCCCTCGTTCTCCTTGAGCTTGCGGTAGCTCTCCATGATGGGCGAGCCATAGCAGTCGGTGCCCGAGGTGAAGATGACGTTCTCGCGGCCCAGGCGGTCGCGCAGGAAACGGGCGAAGAAGTCGGCCGGGACAAAGACGCCGCCAACGTGGCCAAAGTGAAGGCCCTTGTTGCCGTAGGGCTCGCCGGCGGTAACGATGGCGCGGCGAGGCCAGCTGGGACGGTCGTTCATGGAGTATTTGGATGCCATGGGACTCCTTCGCATATGGTGAGAGCGCAGCCGGGCGCAAGGCCTGGCGACGCGGTGGTCAATTCGTGCATATCGTTCGACATTATCGCACATGCGGACGGGTACGTGGCAGGGGCGCTATCCTAAGATGCTATGAATGAGATTTCCAACATACATGCGTTTGAAGACGAGGATTTTCTGCACGCCTGCTTTGTGTGGGGGATGGCCGTGCTCGGCGCATTTGCTGTGTGCTTGGTGCCGGTGTTTATGCTGCTGGGCGGGCCTGCGGACTTGGATGCGGCTGACGCGGGCGGCTGGACCACGGTCTTGGGCTGGATAGTCGGCTTAGCTGCGATCTCAATGGCGTCGTTCGCCGTGCACGAGCTGGTGCACGGTGTGTTTTTTAAGCTGCTGGCGCCTGCGGGCGCGAAGGTGACCTTTGGGGCGAATCGCGAGACAGCGATGATCTATGCCTGCGCCGAAGGCGTTGTGTATTCTCGCCGGCGGTACGTGGCGGTTTGCCTGGCACCGACGGTTGTTGTGACGACAACGCTTGCCCTGGGGTTTGCGTTTTCGGGCCATCCGCTGCTGTGCTACCTGGCGGCCGGCTTGCATTTGTCGGGCTGTGTGGGCGACTGGTATTACGTGCGGACCATCTTGCGCGACCGCCGCATTGTTGCCTGCGAGGACACGTCCTTCGGCGTGCGCTTTTTTGGGTGAGGAGATGTTGATGAGGCCGTTGTTGTTGCACGCTTGCTGCGCACCGTGCTCGCTTGAGCCGGTCCGCCTGCTGCGCGAGGAGGGGTTTGAGCCCACAATCTGCTGGACCAACCCCAATATTCAGCCGCACGATGAATGGCAGCGTCGCCTGGACGAGCTGCGCCGGTGGTGTGCCGAAGGCGGCATCGAGCTCGTCGAGGCGGGGGAGGACCGGGAGCGCTGGGAGGCCGGCGTGGCCCCGCTGGGCGCCGATCGAGCCCGTCGCTGTCGCGCATGCTATGCCCTGCGTCTGGCCGAGGCGTGCCGTGTGGCCCAGGAGCGCGGGTTTGAGTTTGTGGGCACGACGCTCGCCGTCTCGCCGTACCAGTTGTTCGAAACCTGCAATGATGTGTTGGAGCGTCTGGCTGCTGCCCGCGGTCTCACTCCGGTGATTCGCGATTTTCGCCCGTATTATCCCGAGGCTACGCGCCGTTCGCGCGAGCTGGGCATGTATCGGCAGAACTACTGCGGCTGCCGATTCTCGGCCGTCGAGGCGGCCATGGATCGCGCCCGCATCCGCGACGAGCGTAAAGCCGCCAAAAAGTAGTTCATTTGGGACGTCAGCCTGCTAGGATGTAGAGCGGACTTTAGCTATATAAGGAGAATCCGACGTGTCTATGCGTACCGATGATTTTGACTATAACCTGCCCGAAGAGCTCATCGCCCAGGCGCCTGCCGAGCCGCGCGACTCCTGCCGCCTGCTGGTGGTTGATCGCAAAGGCTCCGAGACAGGAACGCCGTTAGGGCATGGCGGCACCGTCGAGCACCGCATCTTCCGTGACATCATCGACTATATCGAGCCGGGCGACGTGCTCGTCATCAACCAGACGCGCGTGATGCCGGCCCGTCTTATCGGTCGCAAGACGGGCTCGGGCGGCGTGGTCGAGACGTTGCTGCTCAAGCGCCGCGAGGATGTTGACCCGCTGGGCCATGTTTGGGAGTGCTTGGTCAAGCCGGGTAAGCGCCTGAAGCCCGGTGCTCAGATTGGGTATCGCGCCGGTGGCGCTCATGCGCCCGAGGGGGCTCCCGTGGTGCTGACGGCCGAGGTCGTCGACTTTGTCACCGATAGTCGCGGCGGCCGCCTGGTGCGTTTTGAGCCGGCCGGTTGCAATGCCGCCGGCGAGCCGCGCACGCTTGACGAGGCCATCCATGCTGCCGGTCACGTGCCGCTGCCGCCCTACATTACCGATTACGAGGGCGATCCCGAGAAATATCAGACCGTGTACGCCATGAAGGAGGAGCACTCGGCTGCCGCTCCCACGGCGGGCCTGCATTTTACTCCTGAGCTCATGGCCGCTATCGAGGCCAAGGGTGCCAAGTTTGCCGCCGTCGAGCTCGAGGTGGGCATCGATACCTTCCGCTTGGTGGAGGAGGACGACCCCACGCAGCACGTCATGCACACCGAGCGCTACCACGTGTCGCAGGAGGTTGTCGACGCCGTGCATAAGGCCAAGGCCGAGGGTCATCGTGTGATCGCCGTCGGCACTACCGCGGTGCGCTCGCTCGAGAGCGCGTTTGACACGGACGCGCCGGTGTCCGATCCGGCCGTGACGGCGCGCTATTTTGAAGGCCGCGAGGACGGGGCCGATACGCTTGGCCGCGGTGACATCGTGGTGCGCGAGAACGCCACGACGCAGCTTTACCTCATGCCCGGCTCGACCTATCACGTGGTCGACGCGCTGATCACGAACTTCCATGTGCCGCGCTCCACGCTCATGATGCTCGTGAGCGCGCTTGCCACCCGCGACCAGATCATGGATGCCTACGCCGCTGCCATCGAGGAGCGCTACCGCTTCTTCAGCTTTGGCGACGCGATGCTCATCTTGTAGGTTACGGCGTTTTACAAACGCCGTAACCGGTCGACGCTGCGCGGG
>USCS01000136.1 GCA_900552875.1 uncultured Collinsella sp.
TACGTCGTGGCCGCGGGCGATAAGGCTCAGGGCTCCACGTTTACCGGATCCAAGGGCGAGTGCAAGGTCTATGACTCCGGCTGCGCAGCCGGAACCACCGACTACTATACCGGTTGGTAATCTGCCATAAGCCGATAGGACATGACGGGCGGGCGTCTTTACCGAGCCTTTGGGCAACGTAAGGGCGCCCGTTTTTTGTGCGTGCTTGAGTTAACAGAGCGCTTACCGTGGCAGTACGCCGCGCATATGGGCGCGGGGCACACTAAGTCACGAGAAACAAAGTCTTTCTCGTGGAGGAAGTGGTCTTGTGAACGCTCGAGATATCGCCGTTGCCGCCGTTGCATTGACGCTTGGTTGTCTTGGTCCTACGGCCGCGCTCGTCGCGGGTATGCAGGGGTCTTGTGGGGCTGCCTCTATCGTGGTCGGTGCGTTGATCGCGGCTGCGCTGCTGGGAAGTGCGGGTGTAGTTCTTTGCCGCGATGGCGAGGACGAGGTGCCTGAGTCGCAACGCTAACTGTTGTGAGGTTGCCGCCGGTCATAGACGAAGATGAAAGCCGCCGCAGGGGAAAGGTTCCCTTGCGGCGGCTTTGCTGTTGAGTCTGTTGACGTGGTGAGCCGGGCGCTACCAGCTTGCCTCGATATCGCGGATGCGCCGATAGAGCCACTCGTTTTGCGGTGCCTGGATATCGTGCTTGGCCGCCAGACGGCAGATGGTGCCCGCGAACTCCTCAACTTCGGTTTTTCGTTGTGCGATGCGGTCCTGCGCCATCGAGGGCATACCGGCGGGGTCGATTCCCTCGATGAGGTGCACCATCTGCGTCAGGTCTGCCTCGGTCAGCTCAACGCCCTCGGCGTTGGCGACCGCAAGCGTCTCGCGCATGGCGGAAACAAAGCAGCGACGCTGCTCGGAGCCCGGCTCCGTGGCGCTTCCGTAGGTCCCGCCGTAGGCCATACAGGTCTGGTTGATGCCGTCGTTGAGCATGAGTTTGGCCCACATGCGGTGCGCAATGTCGCTCTCGACGGTATGGGCGATGCCGCAGCGTGTGTAGAGCTCGTCGATGGCGGCGACGGTCGCGGGGTTGGTGCCGGCTGCCGCACCAAAGCGGATTTCGCCAGTGTTGGTAAAGGTGAGCGCGCCGTCGAGGAATACGGCGTCCATGCCCTGGCAGATACCCAGGACGGTGTGCTTCCAGCCAAAGCGCTCGGCAATCTTCTGCTCGCTTGTAATGCCGTTACACAGCGAGGCGATGGGCGTGTTGGGTCCCACGACACGCTCCATAGTCTTGAGTGCTTGGTCGAGACCGGTGGTCTTGACTGTCAGGATGACCAGATCGGCGGGCGTCGCCTCGCTGGCGCGGACGGACGTGAGATCGCAAGGCTTTCCGTTGACGGTGAGCGCATCGCCCGCGTGACGCTCAAAACGGGCGTCATCCATAACGTATTCGACGGCGTCATTGCCGAGGGCCTTGGCAATCATGCTGCCGTAGAGCAGGCCGACGCCGCCCTTGCCGATAAAGGCGACCTTGTTGATCTGCATGTGAATCATCTCCTCACAAAAAGGCGCCCGCGTGCGGGGCGCCTGGTGGATTGTATGCCGCTGGAGCATGTAGCGTGCACCGGAGGCGGAATTTAGAAGAACAAACGCATGGGAACTTATGCCGCGGGGCAGATGGCAAAAACGCGTGCAGGATATCCAACACCATCACGGACCTTAGGGAAGGTGCAGAAGATGACGGCGCCTGTGGCGGGAAGCTCGTCCAGATGGTCCATGACCTCGATCTGATAGCGGTCGACCGAGAGGATGTATTGCTCGCCGGGATAGGGGTAGGCGTCCTCGCGTGTGGTGATGGTCGCCGGACCGGTATCTGCGGACTCGTGTCCGATGGCGCCGATATTGCGTTCCTCTACAAGCCATTTGATAGCATCGAGGTCCCAGCCGGGGTAGTGGGGCTGGCCGTCCTCGTCCTTGTTTTCCAGATCGGCGAGCTTGGACCAGTCGGAGCGGAAGGCGACGAAAGCGTCCTCGGGAATACGACCGTGCTCGTCCTCCCAGGCTTTGAGGTCCTCGATGGTCAGGATAAAGTCGGGATTTGCGGCGCACTCCTCGTGCTTGTCGATCACGCAGAGCGGATGCATAAACTCGATGGGTTCAATCTCTCCAAGGGAACGACCCTCAACATGGAAATGCCGCGGTGCATCGACGTGGGTGCCGTATTGCGAGGCGACCGAATACTGAAAGCAGCGCATGGGCGCGAGCATGTTCCCGGGCGTGTCGGGCAGATAATCGAAGAGCTTGGTGGACTCGAACGGCTTAAAGCCAAACCAGTGCGGGGTGTCGCACGAGAGCGTGTGGGTGAGGTCGACCCAGCGATAATCGGTGGTCTTGAGCTGGGAGGCGAGGTTCCAAAGGTCGAGCGCGGGCATGGCGGGCTCCTTTCATCGGGCTTTTTGCTGATGTTAAAGCGGCGCCGTGACGGCTCGATTTCTACTACGTTACGATACGTTCTCGATTGCGATTCCAATGTGTTTCGATGGCGTGGCCGTTGTGTTTCGCCTCATTAGGGCTTCGATGGGAGGGGAGGGGCCGTGAAATATCGCGTTGACCCCAAAAGCGGCAACCGTATCTCGGCGTTGGGGCTGGGCTGCATGAGGTTTCCCGGTGCGCCGGGACGCCCGGATGCGAAGACAGCCGACGCCATCATCTCCCGTGCGGTGGAGCAGGGGATTAACTACCTGGACACGGCCTATCTCTATCCCGGCAACGAGGCTTGTGTGGGTGCGTCGCTTGAGCGCCTGGGCTTGCGCGACCAGGTTTTGCTCGCAACCAAGCTGCCGCATGCTTCGTGCAAATGCGCGGAGGATTTCGACCGGTTCTTCGACGAGCAACTGCGCCGCCTGCGGACCGACCATATCGACTATTACCTCATGCACAACATTACCTCGCCCGCCCAGTGGGAACGTGTGGTGGCGTTGGGCATCGAGGACTGGATCGCGCGTCAAAAGGCGGCGGGGCGCATTCGCCAGATTGGTTTTTCGTACCACGGCAGCGCGGCGGATTTCCTGACGATGCTCGATGCATATGAGTGGGACTTTTGCCAGATCCAGTACAATTACGCTGGAGAGCGATATCAGGCGGGAACAGCGGGGCTCATGGCCGCCGCCGAGCGAGGCCTCGCGGTGTTTGTGATGGAGCCACTGCTGGGCGGGCGTTTAGCGGGCAAGCTGCCGCCACGGGCCCGCGCTGTGCTCGATAGTGCCCGTGACACGCATTTGCGCACTCCTGCCGCCTGGGGTCTTTCGTGGGTCTGGAATCATCCTCAGGTGACGATGCTGCTTTCGGGTATGACCGATATCGCGCAGGTGGATGAGAACGCGGTGTTGGCCGATCGGGCCCTGCCGGATTCGATGACTGCCAACCAGCTCGACACGATCGCGCACGTGCTGGATGAGTTTGAAAAATCGAATCGCGTGCCCTGCACGGGATGCGGCTATTGCATGCCGTGCCCTAAAGGAATCAATATCCCTGGATGTTTTGCCGCCTACAACGCAAGCTATGCGCACAGCTGGTTTACGGGTCTATCGCAGTACTTTACGGCGAGCGCGGTGCGCACAAGCGAGGCCAAGCTGGTGAGCAATTGCGTCAAGTGCGGCAAATGCGCGCGCCACTGCCCACAGCATATCGATATCCCCGAGCGTCTCGATGACGTGCGCCGACGTTTCCAGCCTGGTCCCGTGACGGCGGTGCTTAAGGCCTTCGGCAAAACGCGCTCCTCATGACCCTTTTATAACTTGCGGTGGAATAGTTCCTGTTTGCGGCAGAATAGGGGCCAAACAGGAACTATTTCACCGCAACTGAGGGGGCTGTCGTGGACCATCGGGATTCATGTGATGATTTACGTGAGGTTCGTTGGGGCGTTTTGGGCGCTGGGCGCATTTCGCATCGATTTGCATCGTCGCTCAAGGAGGTGGACGGGGCACGGCTTGTGGCTGCCGCCGGTCGCACTCCTTCGCATGTTGAGGAGTTTTGCAGGGCGTTTTCGATTGATGCCGTGCACAGTTATGCCACAGCTGACGATAACGGCAATGCGGCTTATGACGCGCTGATTGCCGACCCCGATGTCGACGCAATCTACTTGGCTCTTCCGCATGGCATGCATACGCGTTGGGCCTGTCGCGCGCTGCGCGCCGGAAAGGCCGTGCTGTGCGAAAAGCCGGCCGTTTTGAGTGAGGAAGAGGCTCTCTCGATTGCCTCCACCTCTCGCGAGCGCGGCGTGCTGTTTATGGAGGCGATGAAGAATCGGTTTTGCCCGATGCGCACTCGCGTGAAAGACTTGCTTGCGTCGGGTGAGCTTGGCCGTATTGTCTCGATTGAAAGCGTGCAAAAGCTCGATTACGGCGAGTCTCCTTCGGGCTATCTGCTTGATCCGTTGCAGGGCGGCTGTCTATATGACATGGGCTGCTATGCGGTCGGTTGGTTTGAGGATTTGCTCGCGGGCGCGTGCGAGGTTTCGTCCCGTGAAGTTCGCTGGCGTGACGTATCGGGCGGCCGTGTCGATTGGGCCGACGAGATCCATATGAGCGTCGGCGGTATACCCATTCATATGGTGTGCGACGGCAATGCAACATATGAAAGCCGCTTAACGATTGCCTGTGAGCGGGGCTCGTTGGAAATCGAGCGTCTCCATCGCCCCGAACTCGCTCATGTGAAGTATTCCGACGGTCGAGTACTCGAAATCGATACACCATTTGAGGTCGATGATTTTTACGGCGA
>USCS01000137.1 GCA_900552875.1 uncultured Collinsella sp.
CCGCCGCCGATTCCCCGGGGACGGAGGAAAACGGATTTTTTGGCTCCGTGGGGCTCGCGAGGACGCTTACATGGAGCCGCCCGAACAAAACTATGCCGGATTACGGGGCTGAATCCCGAACTCCCAACCATACCGAGAAACGCGAAAACAAAATCGCAGGTAGATGGGCTGCTATTTTGCAGAAAACGCGAGGATGGACGGGGTTCCTGAGTTTAACCCCGTAAACCGGCATAGTTTTGAAATGGCATTAAATCGGCAGCAGCCATTTAGCTATGCCGGTGTGGTTGGCCGTCGGTTGATTACCCTCGCAGGTAGGCGATGGCGATTTGGGTGCGGTTGCGTAGGCCCATTTTGGCCAGGATCGAGCTGATATGGTTTCGCACGGTGCCTTCGCCCATATAGGCGGTGGCGGCAATCTCCTTGTTGTCGAGGCCGCGGGCGATGAGCTCGGCGACTTCGAACTCGCGGTCGGTCAGGCTTGCAAAGGCCGCGGGCCGGCGGGGCGTGCCTGCCTTGTCGCCCATTCCGTCAAAGTCAACATCCTCGATCGCCTTGCCCTCGAGCACGCGCTTGCCGTCCATGACCTGCGCCAATGCCGGTGGAATGGCGGCGACATCGGTCTTGATCAGGTAGCCGCGGGCGCCCAGCTTGAGCGCCGACACAATGTACTCGTCATCCGAGAACGTCGTCAGGAATACCACGCGCGCCGCGGGGTCGCGATCGAGGATTTCACGCGCCGCCGAAAGGCCGTCACGCCCTGGCATCTGGATATCGAGCAGTGCGATGTCGGGCGCATGCTCGGCGTAGAGCGCCGCCGCGTCGTTGCCGTCGGCGCCGGTGCCCACGACTTCGATGTGCGGCTGGGCACCCAGGATAATCTTGAGCGAATCGACCACCAAGCGGTCGTCGTCGACAACAATGAGCCTCATCGGGCCTCATCTCCTTGTTGTTTGGGAACGGTGGCAAACACGCGCCAGCCGGGGGCGCCGGCGCGCGGGCCGGCGGTGAAGGTGCCGCCAAGCGCCTCGACGCGCTCGCGCATGGAGCCGAGTCCCATGCCTTCCGCGACGCCGCGATCGCCCGCCCGGATCCCGCCCTCGCCGTCGTCGGTAACGATGAGCTGGTAAAACGACGGATGCTCCATGCATCGCACGGTCACGTTCTGAGCACGGGCGTGGCGCATGGTGTTGGAGAGCGCCTCGCGTAGGATTGCCGCAAAGCAGTTGGCGATGTTGGCGGGTGCATGCTCGGTTAAAACCTCAAGCTCAATCTGCGGCCCGCCATCTGAGCGCGCGCCCTCCACGATGCGCTCGAGCTGTACGGATAGATTGGCCGCGTTGTCGTTGAGCGCGTGGACGCTGGTGCGCACGAGCTGAAGCGCTTCGTCCACGGCGCGCTTGACGTCAGCGAAGTCGGCGGCGATGCCGGGCTCGTTGGCGTGGACCACGCGTAGGGCCTCGGTTTGCAGCGAGGCGCGCGTGAGCTGGTGCCCTACGTTATCGTGGATCTCGCGCGCGATGCGGGCGCGCTCGGCGAGCGTCGCGAGCTCGACTTCGTAGTCCTGGCGGTCGGCGAGGTCGCGGTTGCGTGCCTCGAGTGCCAGGGCGCGTTCTTGCAGCTTGTCGCGGGTGCGACGCATGCGTTCCTGTTCGCGCTCCAGCTGCGCGGTGCGCAGCGACAGCAACGTGGCGGCGACCGAAAGGATGGCGGTCAGCAGGAGCGTTCGGGCGGTGAGCGCGTCGGTGCGAAGGTCCGCGACGAGCGCAAAGACAAAGGTGGCGCCAATGCCCAGCGCGGCCCAGGCGTGCTCACGGCGCGCCCGCCGCGCGATGTCATAGAGGGCGAGAGGCGCAAACGGCACAAACGGCGGCACGAAAACGGCCGCGATGATGTAAGCGTAGCTCGCGGCCTCGCTTATACGGCGCGTGCGTTCTCCCTGTGCCACCTCGGCCAGCGAGGTGGCTATAACGCCAAGGCAAAACGCCACAACCAGACGAGCGTCCACAGCAAGACCCATGGCAGCCGCAATACAGCACGCCAGTACGATCGATTTGTCGAAAAGCCTGTTCATACGAGTATTGTACGCGAAGCTGCGCGTGGTGGAGGGGCCGCCTGCGCAACCGTGACATTCCTCCCGCGCGGCAAAGCGGGGGCGTCGGCAGGCCGCACGACCAAGGCCCCCGCACTCGTGACAAAGCTCACTGGTGCGCGCCGGAGGCTCCTGCGATGATGCAATCGTACCGGGCCGCAATCAACGGAAGGGCCGCCTCATGACAGACATCGTCCACGTCGAAAACCTCGTCAAGCGCTATGACGATCTTATTGCGCTCGACCACTTTAACCTGAACATCGCCCCTGGCGAGATCTTTGGCCTGCTCGGCCCCAACGGCTCGGGCAAGACCACGTCCATCAACTGCATCCTGCAGCTACTTGCCTACGACAAAGGCACCATCGAGCTGTTCGGCGAGCCTATGACGCCCGCCCGCTACGACCTTAAACGCCGCATTGGCGTGGTGCCGCAGCGGGTGGCGGTGTTTGACGAGCTCACCGTGCGCGAGAACATCGACTATTTCTGCAGCCTGTACGTAAACGACCGCAAGCGTCGCCGCGCGCTGGTGGACGAGGCAATCGACTTTGTCGGCCTGGGCGACTTTACCAAGTTCCGCCCCGGCAAGCTCTCGGGCGGCCTGGCGCGCCGCCTTAACATTGCCTGCGGCATCGCGCACAAGCCCGAGCTCATCTTTTTCGACGAGCCCACGGTGGCGGTCGACCCGCAAAGCCGCAACGCCATCCTGGAGGGCATCTGCCGCCTGCGCGACGAGGGCGCCACGGTGGTGTATACCAGCCATTACATGGAGGAGGTCGAGCAGATCTGCAGCCGCATCATGATTATGGACGGCGGGCGCGTGCTGGCGCAGGGCACCAACGACGAGCTCAAGCGCATGATCCAGATGGGCGAGAAGATCGTGATCGAGGTCGGTGAGGTGCCGAGTGCGGCACTCGCTGCCGTTGCGAGCCTGCCGCATGTCCTGGACCTGGCGGCAACGGCGGGCCAGCTCACGTTCTCGTGCGAAGCGAGCCCGCATAACCTAACGGACATCCTCGACGCGCTGCGCTCGTACGACGTGCCGCTCGGCCGCATTTATTCCGAACCGCCGACCCTCAATGACGTGTTTCTCGAGATCACCGGCCGCGAGCTGCGCGACTAGGGGGCGGCCATGTTCAACACCATCATCATCACGCTCAAGACGCTGCTGCGTCGGCCGAGTACGTGGGTCTGGGGCGCGGTCTTTCCCGTTGCGCTTTCCACGATGTTCATGTTTATGTTTGCGAACCTGAGCTCCGACGGCAAGGTCGACCCGGTGCCGGTTGCCGTCGTCGCCGACGAAGCCTGGGACGCTTCGACCTTTAAGGACGTGGCGACATCGCTTGCCGAGGAGGGCGACGATCAGCTGCTCAAGATCAACGAGTGTGACGACGCGGCTGCTGCGAACCGCGCGCTCAAGGCCGGCGAGGTCGCGGGCATCTACACGGTCGATGCCGCGGGCGCGCCCGAGCTCACGCTGCTCTCGAGCTACGACAGCTCGCGCGCCTCGTCGGTGCTTACCGACCGCAGCATTCTGGAGACGGTGGCAAGCTCGTATACGCAAAATGCCGAGCTCATGGCCCAAATCGCCCATGATAACCCGGCGGCGCTTGCCGACCCGGAGGCGGTCGCCCGCGCCCTGTCGCTCGAGGGCGGAACCCGCCGCGTGAGCCTGACGCGCACCACGCCCGACGGCACGACCATTTACTATTACGCGCTCTTTGGCCTGGTCGCGATGATGTCTGCCGAGTTTGCCGCCTTGAGCGTCGTCGACCTGCAGCCCAATCTGTCGGGCCTTGGCGCGCGTCGCTGCGTGGGCGGCCTTTCCAAGACGGCGTCGCTGGCCGGCATCTTTATCGGCTCGTGGCTTGTCTCCTTTGCCTCGATGGCGGTCGCGATCGGCTACGTGCGCCTGGTCGTTGGCGTCGACTTTGGCGGACGCGAGGGGCTTTGCCTGGTGGGCGGCGCCGCATCCGCGCTTGCCGCGACGGGGCTGGGGCTCTTTGTAGGCACGCTTCCCGTTAAGGGCGGCAAGGCGTCCAAGTCGGGCATCCTCACAGGCTTTGCCACCACGTGTGCCCTGTTCGCCGGTCTCTACGGCGAGCCGGCGATGGCACTTGCCGACGACGTCGCCCGCGCCTGCCCGGCCGAGTGCTGGCTCAATCCCGTCAAGCTCATCTGCGACATGTTCAACCGCCTGTATTTCTTTGAGGACTTGGGTCCCTTTGCCGTGCGCGCCGGTGCGCTCGTCCTGATGGCCCTCGTGTTTGTCGTCGCCGCCACGCTGGTGTTTGGAAGGAGTCGCTATGAGCACCTTTAAGACTGCGCTTCGCATGGCGCTGGCGCACCCGTTCTACCTGCTCATCTATACGGTGTTTATCTCGCTCATGGGCGTGTTCATCGCAGCGTCGGTGAGCTGGAATTCGTCGCAGCTCACCGAATACAAGCCCTACGACACCAACGTGATTGTGGTCGATCGCGACAACAGCGACCTTTCGCGGGCACTCACCAAGCACCTGGGTTCGCGCTTTGACCTGGTTACGGGCGTTGGCGACGACACGTACGACCTTGCGGACGCGCTTTCCAAGAGCAACAGCGCCAAGGGTAGCGCCGACTGCGCGTTCTTTATCCCGGAGGGGTTTGAGAACGACCTGGTCGCG
>USCS01000138.1 GCA_900552875.1 uncultured Collinsella sp.
GCTTGACAAGCCGGTGACGCCTGCCGAGGACCGTTATGCCATGACGGTCCTCGCCACCGCCGCGAACCCGGCTTTTTTGGCGAGCCGGTTCGAGATCGACCGCCCGGGTGTAACCTATACGGCCGATACGCTTCATGCCCTTCGCGACTTTTACCCGCCGCAGGTAAAGCTCTACTTTATTACGGGCGCCGACGCGATTATCGATATTGTGACCTGGCATGATGCCGAACGAATCGCTGAGCTTGCTACCTTTATTGCGGCGACACGACCGGGCTTTGATATCGATACGGCGCGTGCCCGAATCAAAGAGTCGGGGCTGCCGTTCGACGTGCGCTATATTCAGATTCCGGCGCTGGCGATCAGCTCGACAAACATTCGTAAGCGAGTTGCCCGCGGCATGAGCGTGCGCTATCTTACGAGCGAGTCCGTGCTCGGCTACATTCGTAAACGCAGGCTATATGCCGATTTGGGCCAAGAAGATTTTGAGTGATGGGGGTCTACGTTGTCGGTAGAGGATCAGTTTGAGGGCGATGAGCGCGCACTGCTCAAGCGCATTCAAGAGCTGCTCGATGTTCGCATGAAGGATAAGCGCAAGCGCTATGTGCATTCGCTGGGTGTTGCCGAGACCGCACTTCATCTGGCCGAGGTCTACGGCGTTGACCGCTTTGATGCCGCTGCTGCCGGTCTGATCCACGACTGGGACAAAGTGCTCTCCGACGACGAGCTGGTTACGCGCGCTCTGCATTACGGCATTAAGATTGCCGGCTCTCCTTCCGCCGCGACGCCGCTTTTGCATGGTCCTGTTGCCGCCTATGAGCTTCCGCAGCTTTTCCCCGAGTTGTCGCCGGCCGTTTTCCAGGCTGTCGACCGTCATACCGTGGGCGCTTGCGACATGACGCCGCTCGATATGGTGGTCTTTGTGGCCGATGCCATCGAGCCCAACCGCCACGGCGACTATGCGCATGCGCTGCGCAAGATGGTGGGGGAGTCGTCGCTCGACGAGTTGTTCTTCTCCTGTTTTGCGCAGGGTTTGGTCTATGTGATCCAGTCCGGGCGCTATCTTTATCCCACGGCTATTTCGATTTACAACCATTACGCCCAGCTGCGCTAGCTAGGGCTGTCTAGAAAGAGGTATTCCATGGCCGACGAGACCATGACCGACGAGCAGATTCTTGAACATGTGGAGCACAAGAGCTTCGCCGCCACGTCCGACCGCACTGCCGCCTCGCTGTCCGCGAGCGGTGTCGCCGCCGAGGATGTCGCCCGCGCCGCCGCACAGGCCGCCTACGACAAGAAGGGCGAGGACGTTCAGGTGCTCGACCTGACCGAGCTTTCCGACGTATGCGACTACTTTGTGCTTGCCACCGGTACCAACAACCGCCAGGTCGATTCTATCGTCGACGAGATCGAGGAGAAGGTCGCCGAGGCTTGCGGCGAGCACCCGTTCTCCATCGAGGGTCGCGAGCAGAAGACCTGGATGCTCATGGACTACGGTTCGGTTGTCGTCCACGTCTTCACTCCCGAAGCCCGCGACTTCTACCGCCTCGAGAAACTCTGGGGAGACGCCCCCCAGCTCCCCCTCAACCTCCTCTAGTAGCTCATTTGAGACGGGGTTTAGCTACCCTCACGCATATCGCCGGGCAGTTGCGGTTTTCCGCAGCTGCCCGGCTTTTTTGCCTTAGGGACTAATCGTTGAAGCGGGATTGGCGGCCGAAGGAAAGGGCGGTGTCGCCGAATTTGTCTCGGACGGCGTCGATAGCGACGGAGAGGTCGCGTCGGTCGCTGGATTGGGCTCCGCGGTCATCGATCTCGCAGAACAGGTCGGTCTGGATGCCGCCCCGATGGCCAAAGTCGCTCATGCCGATGCCTGCTAAGCGAACGTGCATTCCTTCCTGCCAGATGTTGTCGAGCAGATCGAGTGCAACCGCCACGAAGATGTTCTCATCGTCGGTCGGATGAGGCAGCCGGCGCTGTGCCGTACGCCCGCTGCCATACGAATACTTAAGCTTGAGCGTTACCGTGGCACCCGTCAGCCCCTGACGGCGCAGACGGCGTCCCACTGACTCTCCCAACAGCGCAATCGCCGCCTCAATATCCCCACGCTCAGTCAAATCTTTAGCAAAGGTGCGTTCATTGCTGACCGACTTGACCTCGCGCTCTTCATCGAGGCTCGTGACTTCGGAGATTTCGAGTCCCAGCGCACGCTGGCGCATGTGCTCGCCGTTGACGCCAAAAATAGAGGCCAAGGTGGATTCCGGTGCACGTGATAGCTCGCCGAGGGTGTAGATGCGCATGCGGCGCAGTCGCTCCTCGGCCGAGCGCCCGATGCCACTCATGGCAGATACCGGCAGCGCGGCCAAAAAGCGCTGCTCGGTTCCGGGGCGCACGATGGTCAGCCCAAACGGCTTATCCCGCTCGCTTGCGATTTTTGCGACCGTCTTGTTGCAGGCAACGCCAATGGAGCAGGTCACTCCCAGCCCTGCCACGCGGTCGCTTATACGCCGCGCAACCAGCAGCGGGTCTTCGGGCGCAAAGCGACCCGGTGTGATATCGATAAAGGCTTCGTCGATGGATACGCGCTCGACGCGCGGGGTCTCGTCGGCGAGAATCGCCATGACCTGCGCGCTCACCTCGCGGTAGCGATCAAAGTGCCCGTGCGTCCAAATGGCTTGCGGGCACAAGCGCCGCGCTTCGGCCGAGGCCATGGCAGAGTGCACGCCAAAGCGACGTGCCTCATACGAACACGTGGACACGACGCCACGCGAATCGGCGTCTCCGCCCACGATGAGCGGCTTGCCGCGCCATTCGGGATGATCGAGCATCTCCACGCTCGCAAAAAACGCATCGAGGTCCATCAGGCCCACCGCCGGACCCGTCCAGGGAGGCGGCGTGACGCCCGTGGCATCCTCATAACCGTATGTATGTTCGCGTCTTTCCATGTCATGAGTATACCGCGCAGCTCATGTGGGGTGCGTGTATGTGCTTGCAAATCCCGAATTCTTGTCTAAGATATGGATTTGCCCTCGACTACACCGAAGAAGTTGGTCTCACGGACTTCACCTGCCCGCGTCGATGGCGTATTATGTTCAACTGTTTGTTTGTAGTTGCAGCCTAAAGCTGCTTGGTTGGAGGAGTTTCCTTTGGCAGTCAAGATTCGCCTTGCTCGTCACGGCGCTAAGAAGCGTCCGTACTACCGTGTCGTCGTCGCCGATTCCCGCGCCCCGCGTGACGGTCGTATCATCGAGGAGGTTGGCCGCTACAACCCGATGACCGCCCCCAAGACCATCAACCTCGACCTCGAGAAGATCGCCGACTGGCAGTCCAAGGGCGCTCAGCTCACCGACGCCGTCGCCGCTCTGGTCAAGGCCGCCAACGAGGGCGAGAAGACCGAGACCGTCGTCAAGAAGTCCAAGAAGCAGCTCGCCAAAGAGGCCGAGGCCGCTAAGGCTGCCGCTGAGGCCGCTGAGGGCGCCGAGGAGTAAATCGTGCCTGAGGTTGACGCTGCACAGCTCGAGGGTGAGGCAATGCTCTCAGATCGCATCGCCGATCTCGTCGAATATCTCGTTGTTCAGATCGTCGACGACCCGGATTCCGTGAGCCTTGAGGTCATCGATGGTGACGACGCCTCTACGATTGAGGTTTCGGTCGCCGAGGATGACGTCGCTAAGGTCATCGGCCGTCGTGGCCGTACCATCAAGGCCATTCGCACGCTCGCCCGTGCACTGGCCGCTCGCCTCGACACTGCTGTCGAGGTAGAGGTTCTGGGCTAGGACCTTGAGGTCCCAGTACAAAAACATCGCCCGTGTTGTCAAGCCGCACGGAAGGAAGGGGGAGGTCCTCGCGCAGCCGCTGCGGGGGCTTCCTTCTGTATTAGAGCCTGGTATGCGCGTCGCCCTGACGCCGCCGGCGCTCAAGCGCGACCGCTTTTGCACGGTCGTGTCCGTCACCGATACGGGCGATGGCGATCTGGTCTCGTTTGAGGGCATTGACGACTTGACGGCCGCCGAGGGCATCACGGGATGCTACGTGCTGGCAAATCGTGACGATTTTGAGCTCGATTCGCTCGACGCTGCCTATACCGACCTGATGGGTCGCGAGGTGGTCGACGAGCGCTTCGGTTCGCTCGGCACGATTGTCGAGATCATGTCGACGCCCGCCAACGATGTTTGGGTTGTCGAGGGTGATCGGTACGGCGAGGTACTGATTCCCGTGATCGAGCAGGTCGTGCTCGATCTTCCCGACACAGGAACAATTTCCGTCCACGTTATGGACGGCCTGATCGATATGGACAAGTAGGGAGGACAACATGCTGATCGAGACCCTTTCGGTCTTTCCCGAGATGTTTGAGCCCGTCATGTCCACATCGATCTTGGGCCGCGCCCGCAAGGCCGGCCTTTTTGATTTTAAGGCGTATAACCTGCGCGACTGGACGCACGACCGCCATCGTACTGTCGATGACGAGCCGTACGGCGGCGGGCAGGGCATGCTCATGAAGGTCGAGCCTATCGCAGAGGCCATCGAGGCCATTAGCGCAGAGGGTCCCAAGCCCACGGTGGTGTTCTTTACCCCCTGTGGCGAGCCTTTTACGCAGCGTGTGGCCGAGCGCCTGCTCAAAAGTGAGCGCCTGCTGTTTGTGTGCAGTCGCTACGAGGGCGTCGACGAGCGCGCGTATGCGTATGCCGATGAGCGTCTGTCGATCGGCGACTACGTGCTCACGGGCGGCGAGCTTCCCG